>CAVCCL010000026.1:0-19843 GCA_963600665.1 Bifidobacterium catenulatum
TTATAGGCCTTGTATCGATCCTTCCACTAGCCCTGATAATAGGAGGAATCGTGGCGCTGATCGGCGTTATAGTTTAATGGTAAGATTTTAAATTAAATGATTATTGTGGGATGATAATGTTGGCAATCATCCCACTTTTTTTATATAATTAGGGATAGCGTGTGGAAAACTAATGTGAAGATAACATGTGGAAATTGAAAGTGAAAATATCACATGGAAACTGAAAAAACAGGAAAATGAACATTATGAAGAATGACTCATTGTCTGGCAGATCAAAGTCTAAGACAGGAAATAACAAAACAGAATATAAGGCACATTACCATCTGCCTGGACTTTTTGAATTCTACGAGTTGTACAAGGTATTCCTGCCACTATACCGTGAGCACAGGGAATATTTTTACGACTGGTGTGATATCGGTTCAGTGTATGGCGCACCGGGGGACTGCCTCTGGGGCGGCGGCAGAGTGGGATATGGAGACAGCGATGCAGAAGATGTGCTGGAACTTATGAGCGAGTATGGAATATCGGCGAGGCTGACCTTCAGCAACTCACTACTAAGACCGGAACATCTTGCGGATAAGCGGTGTAATGACTTGTGTAGAGCGTTTGAGAATGGCGGAGCTGCAAAACATGACGACCAGAGCGGCAGTGACATGTCAAGGATTGAGTGGGCATCTGGTAAGCCAGATATTCAAAATGGCGTCATAGTTCATTCAGATTTGTTGCTCGACTATCTGCGGAAGAATTATCCGGGGTTATATCTCATTTCATCCACGACAAAGGTCATCACGGACTTTGACAAGTTTTCCGCAGAGCTTGACAGGGATGAATTCCGATATGTTGTGCCGGATTTCCGGCTGAACAAGGCATTTGACAGACTGGATGTGCTTTCTCAGAAGCAGAAGGACAAAGTAGAATTTTTGTGCAACGAATGCTGCTGGTTCTCCTGTCAGGATCGGAAAGCCTGCTATGAGGATGTGAGCCGTATGGCTCTCGGTGAGAAATCGGATCACCGCTGCACATCGCCGAATGCAGCGGGCGGCTATCGTTTCTCAAAGGCAATGGAGAATCCGGGATTTATAGGTATAGATGATATAAGGAATATTTACCTGCCGATGGGATTTTCCAATTTCAAGATAGAGGGGCGAAGTCTGGGGAGTGCCATAGTGCTGGAATTTCTGCTATACTATATGACAAAGCCGGAGTACCAGCTCAAGGTTAGAGAAGAGATATATCTTGATAATACGCTGGATCTGTTTTAGGCTTCGTGGGCATATAGCTGATGAAAATTGATAGTTGAAAGGAAATTAATGGTATATCATATGACGATTATACCAGATGCCTGAATGACAAAATCATTTAGCATAGAAATCATAAATAAATGGAAGGATAATTTGAACAACATGGCATACACACCGAATGATATTTACAATTACATAATAGAGAACGACAAGGAATCAGAATTCCTGCAGGCTATAACACTGCATAAACAGAACTTTTCCATAGGAGAGATAACCGACAAGCGTTTCCTGATAAAAGAAGACAAGACTGTTAAGTTCATATCCAAAATGTATAAGATAAACATACAGATCACAGATGACGACATCATAACGGCGGTCATGAACGGTCTGTATGTGAGTGCATTTATCTCAAGACAGGACGATGCTTACAATGTGCATTTCCTCGTGCATGCATACCCGGAAAATATGAAGTCACAGTTTGACGATGAGATATTAAAGGAAGTGCTTCGGTACATGATCATGATGACTATCGTAAGGTTGAGACTTGATACGCCAGAGAAGGTGGACAAATATCTGGAAAGTGGCGACAGCGGTTCATGTAAATAAGGTTTATAGCCGCAAACTCTGTGTGTTGATCACATTCAACATACTTTGTGTAAAACAAAAAAGCTGTCTGAATGATTCAGACAGCTTTTATCGCGTGCGCAAGAGGATTCGAACCCCCGACACCTTGGTCCGTAGCCAAGTGCTCTATCCAGCTGAGCTATGCACACATGTTGCTTAACAACATCAGTTATACTACAACAGATTTGAGCAAATGTCAAATGAAAAGTTGCAAATAATTCAACTTTTTCATTCTACCTGTGGTTGAATAAAAAATATCGGCGCTGGATAACCATCTATAATTACTCCTCCGGTGATTCCCTCTTTAACTCAGGAATATAGCGCTGGCCATATATGCTGTTCTTGATGGACTGCATCTCAAGGTCTGTTGCGGATATCACATCTGCACATTTCTTAAGTCTTGCGGATATCATGTCCACGTTCGGGATATCTTTCTTGTATCTGAGCTGATGATCCAGGCTTGCCCAGAAATCCATCGCGATGGTTCTGATCTGAACCTCAACGCGCATATTCCTCGTGTGATCTGCGAAGAACACAGGCACCTCAACTATGACGTGGAGACTGCGGTATCCATTTGGCTTTGGATGTGATATGTAGTCCTTTGCCTCGATGAGGGTGATGTCATCCTGGCTGATGAGTTTTTCAGCCACCATATAAATGTCGTCGATGAATGGGCAGATGACTCTTATTCCTGCAACGTCATCCAGATTGTTCAGTATGCTGGAGCATGTAACCGGGCAGCCTTTGCTCACGAGTTTTTTCGCGATGCTGACAGGTTTCTTGATCCTTGACTGTATGAATTCGATAGGGTTTCTCTTATATCTAACGCTGAAATCATCGTTCAGCACCTCAAATTTTGTCTTTACCTCTCTGATGGCACATGAATACATCATCATGATCTCCTCAAAACTCTGCATCTCCTGCACGAAGGGATTTTCCTCCGGGCGCAGAAGGGAATTGATGTATTTGCTGTTCAGAGCGTTTGTCTGTATTGATTCCATAACTCCTCCAAAATGTAAAAACTGGAATATAAAAAAATCGCAACCCAGTATAAAGTATTGCGCATCGTATGCGCAACTATATGTATTATACTACATTCCACTTGTGCTTAAAAATAAAATTTTATAAAATACCTGTGAACAATCAATGAATACTGACAGGCATAACTCTTTTGATTTATTTGTCAGTTCACAGAGTCAGGAGAAGACAATGAGTTATTTCGATGAGATGATCGCCACGGAGCGTATACCGGATTCCTATTCGGGATGGGAACATTACAGACGTGAGGTGACGGAATATATAGAAGATAACTGCCGGGTAAAAAAAGAATCCGGGCAGGATGCAGCGAATTCAAAGCCTGTGCTTGCACTGTGGGGAATAGGGCTGGCCGGCGATATAGATATAGGAAGATTGGCAGAAAATTACAGGCTGGTGCTCATAGACAGAGACAGGGAAGCTGTACTTTCGGCAGTCAGAAAATATGGGCTGAAGGAACAGGATTATATAATAGCGGATATTCCATTCTGGCATGTAGACGATGACCAGTACCGCCTGTATGAGGCGATGCTTGAGGACTGTGCGGACACCGAGCATATACTTGAGTTTCTGACAGGCATAGCGACCGCCAATTCCGGCAAATATATTGGCAGAACGGAAGCTGGGGATATAGTAAATGACACCGACAGGTATCTTGATATATTTGATTACAGTGTGGCGGTCGGGCTTCACAGCCAGCTCAATTCCAGATTTGCGGCATTACTTTACCATTACAGGGATAATTATCATGACGAGGATCTTAGACTCATAAGCAGTGCCATCTCGGGGCTGAACGAGGCGGCGGTGGAGAGACTCAATGACTACATGTACCATATGACAAAGGATGTCCTCATATATGGATATGAGGTCGCTGCGTGTGAGGATCAGACAGGCGCTGAGCAGCTTGCAAATGCATTTGACAGGCGGGATGTGGAGACGATGAAGTCTGTGGATCACATAGAAGGCGTGGCACAGCTCATGAAGGATATGTCGCTTCATATGAACTACGACGTGGAGCTGGTTGGCAGCAGACATATGGTATGGCCATTTGACACATCCGGCGGCAGGAAAAATTATGTGATGGGATTTGCCGCCATGCGTAAGATATGATGTTCTGATCACAGAGATATAAAAGATTAAAAAGTACCATAATAAATGATAGGCGAAACGTATATTATCATGAGGAGGGACCCGTCGCAAGACGGGAGGAGTCCTTGTGATGCACGCAGACGCCGCACGAAGTGCATTTGCATGCGTCTGCACCACAATTATCATGAGGAGGGAGCTATAACAGGTTATGACGGACAAAGAATTTGAACAGTGCATGTCTGCGATGGCGGCGGGCGACAGGGATAGCCTGCGGCACATATATGATGCGTATTTGAAGCTCATATATGCCGTGGTGTACGACACCATAGGGCAGCGTGAGGAGGCTGAGGATGTGACATCAGAGTTCTTCATCAAGCTGTACAGCATTGCGGGCAGCTACAAGCCGGGAAATGGACATAAGAAATGGCTGGTCACGATCGCCCGGAATATGGCGGTGGACAGG
The DNA here is from genome assembly GCA_963600665.1 of Bifidobacterium catenulatum. Lineage (GTDB taxonomy): Bacteria > Bacillota > Clostridia > Lachnospirales > Lachnospiraceae > Coprococcus. The sequence goes on from CAVCCL010000026.1 coordinate 4,453, forward strand.
ATCAGGAAGATAGACCGTGAGGCGCTGGTGGATGAGATACCGGAGACCGGACAGAGCGGCAGCATGGAGGAACAGGTAGTGAACAGCGTGTCACTGAAGGTGGCCATGGAGTCGCTTAAGTCTGATGAGCGGGAGATAGTTGATATGAAGGTGGCTGGAGGATTTACCTTCAGAGAGATATCGGAGATAGTTGGCAAGCCGATGGGAACAGTCACGTGGCTTTACAACAGTGCGATCAAGAGACTTAGGAGGTGCAGACTATGAACAGACATGAAGATGAACTGGAAAAAGAAATAGCTGACAAATATATAGAGAATATGGATGCACCTGATCTCTGGGGAAAAATAGAGGCAGGACTTGATGCGGTGGATGCGCAGCGAGTGCAGGATAAGAAATCTGGAGATAAGAAGTCTGGAGTCAAGAAAGACCGTAAAGTCAGGAACAGAAGAACCATCCAGATCGTTTCAGGTCTTGTGGCAGCGGCAGTGGTGTGTGTGCTGATCGTAGCCGGACCGTTAAGGAACAGCCGTAAGAGGGCGAGCGATAAGACAGCGCAGGACAACAGTGTGAAGGTGACTTCGGATGAAAGTTATTATGCAGAAGAAAGTGATGCGGCTGCGGCAGACGATATTCAAAGCGATGCTGCTGAAATGGCAGACAATGCCCTGGCGGGCTATGATGTACAGAGAAATACGGATGCCCAGAATACGGTGAACAGCGCTGACTATATCCCTATGATCATGGTGGCTGGTGTGCTCTACAGGGACACATACGACATGGTCGATGCTGACAGTGTGGATGAGAGCAAAGCGGCCTACGCTGAGAGCTACACCGATGGCGTGCCGGCAAATGACGGCGAGGTCAACTTTGACATGAACCCATCCAGAAACTCAGCCTACATTGTGTGTGATGACGGCAGCCTTGTAGTGAAGGTTGAGGGCAACTGGTACAGATTTGAGAGGGCAGAATAGCACAAACAAATCAAAAATTAAAAAAATACAGAAATTACCATAAAAAATAATAATCCCTTCGTATATAGAATATAAAGCTTGACCGGTAGCTTGAAATTCATATTACGGAGGGATTTTTTATGATGAAATACAATTCAAAAATATTTGCAAGATCCATATGCGCAGTTATGGCAGGGGTTATGATGGTAGGAGGTCTTACGGGCTGCCTTGAAAAACAAAATGGGGATAAGTCAGAGATAACAGGGATCGCAGAAAAGTACAGGGAAAAAGAAAGTAAGCAAAAAAAGAAGTCGCTGCAGGACAATGGCTTGAGTGGAATATTCAACAGTACGTCGAATGATGTTATGTATGCGGAGGAAGCTTGTGATGTGGCAACAGTTGCTGGAGATACAGCGATGGTGACAGATACTTCAAATTCTATGTATACAGAGATCGCCTATGATACGAGAGAGTATGACAGCGTGGCGGAGAATGGATTTGTATCCACAGCGGACAGACCGCTCTCCACATTTGCGGCAGACAGGGATACGGCATCATACAGCAACGTCAGGTCGTATATAGAGTCAGGCTGTCTCCCACCGGACGGAGCGGTGAGAATAGAAGAGATGTTGAACTATTTTACATATGACTACAGGAAAAAGCCTGATGATGGAGAGAAGTTCTCAATATACACAGAGTATTCTGATTGCCCGTGGAACAAGGACACAAAGCTCATGATGGTGGGGATCAATACGGATGAAATAGATTTTGAAGACAAGAAGCCTTCAAATCTGGTGTTCCTGATCGACACCTCGGGATCCATGTATGAAGATAACAAACTCCCACTTGTGCAGCAGTCATTTGCCATGCTGGCGGAGAATCTGGATGAGAACGACAGGGTGAGCATTGTCACCTATGCGGGAGAGGATACGGTGGTGCTCTCGGGCACATCCGGCTCAGAGCAGTACACGATAAATGAGGCGCTTTCAAGTATGACAGCCGAGGGCTGTACCAACGGCGGCGATGCCATCATCACAGCTTACGAGCTGGCGGAGAAGAACTTCATAGAGGGCGGCAACAACCGTGTCATACTTGCAACCGACGGGGATCTGAACGTGGGGCTTACCAGTGAGAGTGACCTTGTGGATCTGATAACCGAGGAGAAGAAGGACAACAATATCTTCCTCAGTGTGCTTGGATTTGGAACGGACAATCTGAAGGACAACAAGCTTGAGGCTCTAGCTGATAATGGTGACGGAAGCTATGCATTCATTGATTCTGTGTACGAGGCGAAGAAAGTGCTGGTGGACGAGATGGGCGGCACGCTGAACACTGTTGCAAAGGATGTGAAGTTCCAGATAGAGTTCAACCCGGCAAATGTCAAGGGTTACAGGCAGATAGGTTATGAGAACCGCGCCCTTGCGGATGCGGATTTTGCAAATGACGCGGTGGACGGCGGCGAGATAGGCGCAGGACATATGGTGACGGTGCTCTATGAGATAGTGCCTACGGAATCAGACTTTGACGTGCCTGCAGCCGAGCACAAATACGGACAGGAATCCAATCAGGCAAATACATCGGAGACTGCATCACAAGACGTTAAGGATAAGACAGATAGCGAAGAGGACTATACCGGTGAGCTTGCGACAGTGAACATAAGATACAAGGAGCCTGATGGGGATAAGAGCAGTCTTGTGAGCCGTGTGGTGAAGACTGACAGCTACAGCAGTAAAATGTCCGCAGACATGAATGCGGCAAGTGCCGTGGCGTCCTATGGTATGATCCTCAAAAACAGTGAATATGTGGGCTCTGCAGATCTTGATATGGTTTTGTCACTTGTTGGCAGTAAGACGGACAGTGTAGCCGGCAGCGTCGGCGGAGCGGACAGAAAGGGTGGAGACATTATAAATATGCAGTGGCAGGACTTTGCAGATATGGTACGTCAGACGCAGAAGATCAAGGATTAGATAAAACTCTTTTAATTTATTGATAATTCTTGTATAATAACAAATTAGAGTGTCGATTAAGACGAAAAAATAAAAACAAGAATATCAATATAGACAGGAAGGGTAAGATTCATGGGCGAGAAAAAGATTATGCTTGGTAACGCAGCCATCGCCAGAGGCTGTTATGAAGCGGGTGTCAAGGTATCAGCGGCATATCCTGGAACACCAAGTACAGAGATCAGTGAGAACATGGTGCAGTACAAAGGAGATATCTACTCAGAGTGGTCACCAAATGAGAAGGTAGCCACAGAGGTAGCTATCGGTGCATCATTTGCGGGAGTGAGATCAATAGTGTCTATGAAGCATGTAGGTGTGAATGTGGCATCAGATCCACTGTTCACAGCAGCATACACAGGCGTGAACGGAGGTATGGTACTTGTTGCAGCGGACGATCCTGGAATGTACTCATCACAGAATGAGCAGGATTCAAGACTTGTTGCAAGAACAGCCATGATCCCTGTTGTTGAGCCATCAGACAGCCAGGAGGCAAAGGATTTCACAAAGTATGCATTTGAGCTGAGTGAGAAGTATGATACTCCTGTAATGCTCCGTACAACAACAAGACTCTCACACTCACAGGGCGTTGTAGAGCTCTGTGACAGACAGGAGATCCCTGACAAGCCATATGAGAGAAATATAAAGAAATATGTCATGATGCCTGGTAACGCTATACCACGTCATGTATTTGTAGAGCAGAGACTCAAGGATATGGCAGCAGATGGTGCTGACATGCCGATCAACAGAGTTGAGATGAGAGACAAGAGCGTGGGAGTCATCACCAGCGGTATCCCTTACCAGTATGTAAGAGAGGCTATGCCAGACGCATCAGTCTTAAAGCTTGGTATGGTAAATCCACTCCCAAGAAAGATGATCGAGGACTTCTGTGCACAGGTTGACAAGGTGTATGTCATCGAGGAGCTTGAGCCACATATCGAGACTCAGGTCAGATCATGGGGAATAGATGCAGTTGGCAAGGAGCTGCTCACAGTTCAGGGTGAGTACAGTGCAAATATGCTCAGAGAGAAGCTTCTCGGCGAGAAGGTAGAGACAGAAGAGGCTGCACAGGTTCCAGCAAGACCACCTATCCTCTGTCCTGGATGTCCACACAGAAGCGTATTCTCAGTTCTCTCAGAGTTGAAGATTCACGCTGCAGGAGATATTGGATGTTATACACTCGGAGCTGTTGCACCGCTCAGCGTTATAGATACAACAGTCTGCATGGGTTCATCCATCTCTACCCTTCACGGAATGGAGAAGGCAAAGGGTAAGGATTATATCAAGAACTGGGTAGCAGTCATCGGTGATTCAACATTCCTTCACACAGGTGTGAACTCACTCATGAACATGGTCTATAACCAGAGTACAGGAACTGTCATCATACTTGACAACTCAACAACAGGTATGACAGGACATCAGGATCATGCCGCAACAGGTAAGACACTGATGGGAGATCCTACATATGCTATCGACATTTACAATCTCTGCAAGGCACTGGGAATCCAGAATGTCCATGAGATAAATGCATTTGATATAGAAGGCCTTAAGAAGCTCATTAAGGAGGAGACAGCTAAGGATGAGGTATCAGTCATCATCACAAAGTCACCTTGTGTGCTCTTAAAGACGACCAAGATAACAGGAAGATGCAAGGCAATACCTGAGAAGTGCAAGAAGTGCGGTATGTGCTTAAAGCCTGGATGCCCTGCAGTTATCAAGCAGGAGGATGGAACCATCCGTATAGATGACACACTCTGTACAGGCTGCGGACTGTGCATGAAGCGTTGTAAGTTCGATGCTATAGAAAGGGAGGAGTTCTAATCATGGAGACAAAGAATATTATGATCGTCGGCGTAGGCGGACAGGGAACACTTCTCACAAGCCGTATACTCGGTGGAATCACCACGGCAGCAGGTTATGATGTAAAGCTCTCAGAGGTTCACGGAATGAGCCAGAGAGGTGGAAGTGTTGTTACATATGTAAGATATGGTGAGAAGGTAAATGAGCCTATCGTGGAAGAGGGATGTGCAGATGTCCTCATAGCATTTGAGAGACTTGAGGCACTCAGATATGCACACTTCCTGAAGAAGGATGGAGTTATCATCGTAAATGATCAGAGAATAGATCCTATCACTGTAGTTACAGGCGCAGCACAGTATCCTGATGGAATCATCGAGGAGCTGAAGAACAAGTACAAGGTTATCTCAGTTGATGCCATGGACGAGGCCAAGAAGCTTGGCAACAACAAGGTATTCAACACAGTCATCATAGGAATCGCAGCACAGCACATGGATTTCTCACATGATGCATGGGTTGAGGTCATTAAGAACACTGTTCCACCTAAGACAGTGGAGAAGAATCTTGAGGCATTTGAGGTTGGCTACAACCTTAAGTAATTTGACGATTTTTAGTACAAAAGACGGATTTTTGCATAAAAAAAGTCCGCCTTTTGTTGATTAATGGTGGAAAAAAGGACCCTCATATGGTAAAATCAACATATATGATGGTTTGCGGGGTGCGTACACATGAATGATATGAACAAGGATGAGATAGACGCAAGATGGCATATGCTGGTATGGCGTATGATGATAGTTATATGCAGTATTTCTTTTGTTATTGCATGGATATTATTTGGAGTATACAGAGTAGATAAAAGCATAGGTGCAGGAGCGTATATAGTAAGGTATATCGTGCTGCCGATGATCGTACAGGCTATAGCGATCACAATTTGCTATTTTTATATGAAGCATGATGCGGCGGACATAAAGCACAAGAATTATGTTGTGGCAGGTATGATATATGTATGTGTCGGTGTTATAGCATTTACATATTACACCATATACCCGCTTATACTTATTCCGTGTGTCACCATAATTGCCACAGCGTTATTTGCAGATCAGGCGCTGACGGTATGGTCGGGAGTTGCGGTGCTTGCACTCATGGTCATCAATGTTGTGAGATTACATTTGAATGTCGGTGAGCTTGCCACACAGATGAACTGGTTTGGAGCATTGCTCATATACATACTGGTAGTATCTGTTATGTGTGCGATGGTTATGGTCGTCAACAAGCACACGAAGGCACTTATGGAATCGATTGCCGGAAGCTACAACAGACAGGTAACACTGATGAGTGAGCTTATGGTTGATCCGATGACAGGCCTGTACAACAGAAGATCATTTGAGGAGAGCCTTGATAAGGAGATCGAGAATGTGGAGCAGACCGGGGCAAAGTCCTATGTCACCATATTTGATATAGATCACTTCAAGGAAGTCAACGATACATATGGCCACAGTAATGGAGATATAGTCATCAAGGCGCTGTGTAAGATGATGAAGGAGAAGTCGAAGGATATGGGACTTGCCTTCAGATACGGCGGCGAGGAGTTCGTGATACTGTTCCATGATGTGGAACTGTCCAAGGTCATGAATGTTGTTGAGGACATAAGAACAGAGTTCAGATGCTATTATTTCCACTTTATGAACAAGGATGGAATAACCTGTAGCTGTGGTGTCGCTGAGTATGCCAAGGGAGAGAGTTCCAAGGCATGGTTCAACAGAGCGGATTCAGCACTCTATAAGGCGAAGGAATCAGGAAGAAACAGAACAGTTATAAGCGAATAAAAAATAACACATTGAGCACGCGCTCAATGTGTTATTTTTTATGGTGTTATTCAAATGCTGTATACATCCGGTGGATATGTCCGGCGTTACTGGACGTAATCGTTGAGCCACTGTACCACACCGTTGGATATTGCCTTGGCGTAGTTCTCAAGGTTCTCATTGAAATAGTCGAGATCGTCCTGGCTGGTCATGAAGCCCATCTCAACGATCATGCTTGTCATATCGGTGTCTCTGATGACCGCGTAGTCATCATCGCTGTCTCCCTGGGTTCCGATTCGCACCCCTCGGTTGGCGGTTATACCAACTTCCTCGAGATTGCTCAGAATGTCATCTGCGGCCGCATAACTGCGCTCAGATCCTGAGCTGTGTATCCATATCTCAATGCCCTTTGTCGTGTTCGGGTTGGCTGTTGAATTGCGGTGCAGCGAAACGAAGATATCAGCCTTGGCCTTGTTTGCTATCTTTGAACGGGAGTCGAGCTGTGTGTCGCTGTCGTCGGATCTGGTCATTATGACGTTGACACCGCTCTTTTCCAGGGCTTTGGCAACCTCCTGTGCGAGACGGAGATTGTCGTCCTTCTCGTAGCTTCCGTCAAGCCCCACAGCTCCTACATCGCTTCCACCATGACCGGCATCCACACACACCGTGTATGTGTCGTTGGCCTTCTGGAGCATGACAGTCTGGCCCTTTCCCTTGGTGATCTGTGCCTTTGCCAGAAAAAATCCCATGACAAGTATGCACAATAATAGTATGATATTTATGGCGACCAAAAAGACGACGAGAGACCGCATCTGTTTCAGCGTCATTTTCTTTTTTCGTTTGCTCATGTTTCCTCCTTCGTGGAAATATCTTTGATAAAGATACCTCAAAATCCGATGTTTTTCAACTGTGGATATGGAGAACGTGAACAGCATGGTCGCAGCAGAGGTGTTCTGCGCTTACGCAGGATAAATGTACAGGAGGAATATTTATGATAATAGATTTTCACACACACACGTATCCCGACAGGATAGCAGCCAAGACGGTAGGGCTTCTGGAGAGCAGATCCGGTACAAGGGCACATTCGGATGGCACACTTGACGGACTGGAGAATGACATGAGGAGCAGACATGTGGATGTGTCTGTGGTACTTCCGGTGGCAACGTCTCCGAAACAATATAAGCATATAAATGAATTCGCAGTTGAGGAGAATGAGCGCTTTTCAGAGACACATGTGTGGTCATTTGGAGGTATACATCCCGACAATGATAATTACAAAGAGATACTCAGGGATATATGCGACAAAGGACTGAAGGGAATAAAGCTCCATCCTGACTATCAGGGGGCGTTTTTCAATGACATAAGATATAAAAGGATAATCAGTTATGCCACGGAGCTTGGCCTTATCGTGGTGACTCATTCGGGAACTGATATAGGACTTCCTGATGTGACACATTGTACCCCTGCCATGGCGGAGGAGGTGCTGGACGAGGTCAGACCGGACAAGCTTGTGCTTGCTCACATGGGCGGATGGCAGATGTGGGATGACGTGCTGAACAGACTTTGCGGAAGAGATGTGTATTTTGACACGGCATTTTCCTATGGACAGATAGACTGGCGGGAGGGGGCGCCGCACAGATGGCAGCTTCTTGATGGTGACATGTTTAAGAAGATAGTGACAGCTCATGGCTCGGACAGGATCCTGTTCGGAACGGACAGCCCATGGTCTGATCAGGAACAGTCATGTGCGGACATAGAGGCCCTTGATCTGGAAGATGTGGACAAAAATAATATATTTGAGAATAATGCGCGAAAATTGCTCGGATTGAAATTGAATTTTTAGAAAAAATACGCGAAAACCTATTGATAATGTTTTAAAAATATGTTACATTTTTGTTACGCCAATGAAATTTTTCACAGATAGTAATACACGAAAGACATGTCGGAGCCTAACGACATGTCTTTTTTATGTGCTGTGGAGCGGACTGCCCACTATAGGAATCGCAGTAGCTATCACTATATGAAGTGGTTTGAGAAATAAAAAAAGACTTGAGATAAATCTCAAGTCTTAGTAGCTGGGCTACAAGGATTCGAACCTTGAAAATGCTGGAGTCAGAGTCCAGTGCCTTACCATTTGGCGATAGCCCATTGCCTCAACAAATGGTAGTATATACTAAAGCTCAGAATAATGCAAGCACTTTTTTAAAAAAATTCAAAAAAATTTTTCGCCTTGCGATAGCCCTCTAAATAGGGTATAAAATTATAGTAAAATGAGCATCATGGAGGTGGCGTAATGTATTCATATGAAGCGATAGTCAGGTACAGTGAGACCGGTGGTAATAAGATATCCAATATGGCAACCATAGCGAACTATTTCCAGGACTGTGCTATACTGCAGTCTGAGGAGGTCGGAATAGGGCTGGATTATCTGGCAGAGCACCACAGGGCATGGTTTCTGGTTTCCTGGCAGATAGAGGTGGTCAGATATCCTGCGATGGGAGAGAAGATCAAGGTCAGGACGTGGGCATATGATTTCAAGGCATCTCTGGGATTCAGAAATATAGATATACTGGACGAGAATGGAGAACGCATAGTTAAGGCGGCATCCATTTGGAGCTATATGGACACTGAGAGGCTGAGACCTGTCAAGATAGACAAAGAGGTGTCAGACGCATATCCGATGGAGCCTGCCATAGACATGGAGTATGCGCCGCGCAAGGTAAAACTGCTGGGCGATGCGGAGACTATAGATACCAGAAAGGTCATGTCTTATCAGATAGACTCCAATAATCATATGAATAATGAAGCGTATATTGCTCTTGCGCAGGAATACGTGGACGATGTTGCGGATATTATTGCAGTCAGAGCGGAATATAAGATGCAATATGTGAAAGATGATGTTATAGTAGTAAAGAGGTTTATTGACGACAGATATGTTCAGATAATCCTGGCAGATGAAGAGGACAGGACAAGGTGTGTTGTCCAGTTTGAACGGAGCAGTAAGGATATATGATATACTGTGTCGACAGAAAAAATTAAGAGGACGGTATGACGATGATAAAGATAGGCGAATGGAATGATCTTATAGTAAAGAGAGAAAAGGAATTTGGTGTGTATCTTGGATGTGCGGATTCTGACAGTGAGGTGCTCCTTCCGAGAAAGCAGGTTCCGAATGGCATAAAGACAGGCGAGCACATCAACGTGTTCATATACAGGGATTCTGACGACAGACTCATTGCAACTGTGAATGTTCCATATATAACTATGGGTAAGATGGCTGTTCTCAGGTGCGTGGGAACTACCAAGATCGGTGCATTCATGGACTGGGGACTTGAAAAGGATATTCTGCTTCCGTTTAAGGAGCAGGTTGGCCCGGTGAGAGAGAACCATGAATATCTGGTCAGAATGTACACTGACAAATCGGACAGACTGTGTGTGTCCATGAAGGTTTATGAGTATCTGAGCAGCAATTCCCCATATAAGCAGGGAGATGCTATATCGGGAATAGTTATAGAGTACAGCTCCGAGTATGGTGCATTTGTCGCTGTGGACAACAAATATTCAGCACTTATCCCGAAGAAGGAGATACACAGTGCAATATATGCTGGAGACCACGTTGAGGGCAGGGTTGCGTCAGTCAGGGAAGACGGCAAGCTGAATCTCACCATGCAGAAGCCGATAAAGATGCAGATCAGGGAGAATGCAGAGATGATATTGAATATCATCGATTCATATAATGGAGTGCTCCCGTTCAATGACAAGGCAGATTCAAAGGTCATAGAGAAGGAATTTGGAATAAGCAAGAGGGCATTTAAGACGGCGGTTGGCAAGCTTCTCAAGGACGGTAAGATAAGAATCACGGAGAAGAACATTGAGATCCTGTCCGAGGAAGAGCGGGCAGAGCTTGCGAAAAAAGGAACAACCAAAGACGATGTTGTGAAGCGTGCAAAGCCGGAGACGAAGAAGCCGGTATCCAGACGGTCACCGGAGCCGGTACCCGACAGAAAGGGCACAGTGAAATTTACCAGAAGCAATGGCGGAAGGCGCAACAACAGAAAGGCTCTCATGGCGGAGCTGAGCGAGATGGATGAGGAACAATAGTTCATCATATATAACAGTAAAAAACAGGAGGAACAAAACATGAAGACAATAATAAGTACACCAAAGGCACCAGCGGCAATAGGACCATATTCACAGGCGGTTCTCGTGAATGGAATGCTTTTTACATCAGGAGTTATACCTATCGATCCTGAGACAAATACTCTGGTTGAGGGAGATGTCACTGTACAGGCAAGACAGGCGATCGGCAATCTCAAGAATCTCATAGAGGCATCAGGCTCATCTATGGATAAGGTAGTGAAGACAACAGTATTTATCAAGGATATGAATGATTTTGGCAAGATAAATGACATTTACAAGGATTTCTTCACAAGCGATTTCCCTGCACGTTCATGCGTGGAGGTTGCAAGACTTCCTAAGGATGTGCTTATAGAGATAGAAGCCATCGCTACAGTAGAGTAAGCGTATGAGACAGGACAATGTTCAGAGAAAGGTACACGGAGCGTCATGGTTTTTCCTGTCGCTGATATGTGTGTATCTGTGTGTTGTTATGATCCTGTGGAAGACGAATATTGGCTCACATATAACCATGGTCCAGAATCTGATCCTGAGCCAGAGCATGATATTCGTGCCGACGATCATATATATTCTTATAAGCAAATGTGATCTGCGCGAAACGCTCAGACTGAAAAAGACGCACTGGCTGGCGATAATCATCGTTCCGGCGTTCGTCGTGGCTCTTGAGCCTCTTATGACACTCATAAATGCCATAAGTCTTCTGTGGGTGGAGAGTGCCACTACCGAGCTTGCAACAGGGCTTGTGTCGAATCATAAGCTGTGGGTGTCAACACTTCTCATGGCGGTCACTCCGGGAATCGTGGAGGAGCTTGCCTACAGAGGCGTCATAATGGGAAGCTACAGATACAGCAGCAGACTGGCGGCTATAATCATAGGCGGAATAATGTTTGGAGCCATGCACATGAATTTCAATCAGATGGCATATGCGATGGTTCTGGGAATGATGCTGGGATTTCTTGCCGAGGCGACAGGAAGTATATTTACGACCATGTATGCCCATTTCTGCTTTAATGAGATATCAGTCATCATCAGCTATATAGCATCACATGTCAATGCGCTCAAACAGATGGTAGAGAAACAGGCCTCAGAGGGAATAGCAGCAGACCAGCTCAAGCAGACGATATTGATCTATATTCCATTTGCATTTGTGGGATTGTGCGCGGCTGCGGCGATGATAGTGCTGCTGGCGTATCTGAATGGAAGGCATATGGATATGCTGGCGATGTTCAGAAGAAACAGGAACGCCGAGGTTAAGAAGCCGAGGATCATATCTGTGCCGCTCGTTCTGGCACTGTGCGTATGCATAGGATTTATGATAATAACAGAATTTGTTTTATGATATGTAATACAATGCCTGCACTTTTATAGGTGCGGGCATTTGCATATTAATGCTGTTAATCCCTGTTGAGGAACCAGTAGAAGGAGATGGTATACAGTCCGGCAACACCCACCAGAGTATAGATTATTCTGGAAAATGCAGTTCCGGCACCGAAGATGCCGTCCACTATGTTGTAGCTGAACAGTCCTATAATGCCCCATACGATAGCACCGATTATGGTCAGTGTGAGACATATGCAATTTAATGTTTTCATTTTTGACCTCCAATATGATCGCGCCAAATGCGGCGTTTCAGTATGATGTAATTGTGTGCAGTTATCATTTGAAATATTCATGAGATGCGGGTGACTTGACACAAAAAAGTAAGTGTAGTAAATTTACATATGAATACTTGTTCAAATGGAACACATGAGTTGCTTGTTTGGGAGCAGAAAGGACCATAGATATGGCAGAAGATAAAAATATTTTTTTTGACAGTTATGAACTGGAACAGTCGGATCTCGCAGATCTGGCAGACCTGTTCAAGGTGTTTGGCGATGCGACACGTATATCCATCATGTTCGCCCTGCTTAAGCAGGAACTGAGTGTCGGAGACATCGCAGAGCGTCTGGAGATGAATGCATCGGCTATTTCACACCAGCTCAGGGTGCTGAAGCAGGCCAAATTGATAAAAAGCAGAAGAGAGGGCAAGAATATAATATATTCCCTGGCCGATGAGCACGTTGTGACCATCATCAAACAGGGTGTTGACCATATACTTGAATAGAAGATACGAGAGGTAGAATATGAAGGTAGAATCACTTATATTTGACATGGATGGAACTTTGTGGGACAGCGCGGCAAATGTGGCTGCGTCCTGGAGCGAAGTCCTCGAAAGACAGGATGATGTAGACATGAAGGTGACAGAGGCCGATATCAAATCCGTCATGGGTATGCCGATGGATGCCATTGCCGATAAGCTGTTCGGAGCATATTCGGAGGACAGAAGGACTCAGCTTATGGATGCCTGCGGAGACTATGAGAATGAGTATCTCCGTGAACATGGCGGCGTTCTGTACGATGGTGTCGAGGATACCATTGCGAAGCTTTCGGGATCACACAGGCTGTTCATAGTCAGCAACTGCCAGAGTGGATATATAGAGGCATTTCTTGACTATTATGGGTTTGGAAAGTATTTTAAGGATATACTCTGCTGGGGAGATACAAAGGTATCAAAGGGCGAGAGCATAAAGATACTCATGGAGAAGAATGGAATAGAGGATGCTGCATATGTCGGCGACATCCAGGGCGACTGCGACAGTGCCAGATTTGCCGGGATAAAGTTCATTCACGCGGCATACGGATTTGGCAGTGTGAAGGATAAGGATGCGGAGATCCATACATTTGCAGAGCTACTTGACGTGGTGGAGTGATCTGGAAGGCCATTTACAGGCATGATATAAGAACAGAATAAATAAAAACAGGGAGTATATCGGCAATGATATACTCCCTATTTTTATTTATTATTTATCCATATGCTCAAGTGCAGCAGCTACAAAGCCCTTGAAAAGAGGATGTGGCTTGTTTGGTCTTGATTTGAATTCCGGATGTGCCTGTGTTCCGATGAACCAAGGATGCTCAGGAATCTCGATCATCTCGACGATATGTCCGTCAGGTGACAGTCCGACAAGCTCCATTCCGTTGTCAGTCAGAGCCTGACGATAGTCATTGTTGACCTCGTATCTGTGTCTGTGACGCTCGTGGATATATTCTGTACCGTACAACTGGTATGACTTTGAATCCTTTGCAAGCACACAAGGATATGAGCCAAGTCTGAGGGTACCGCCAAGATCGGTTACATCGTGCTGGTTTGGCATGATGTGGATTACCTGGTGGAAGGAGTTTGGATTGAACTCAGAGCTGTGTGCATCTGAATATCCAAGTACATTTCTTGCAAATTCAACTATTGTGAGCTGCATTCCGAGACACAGTCCAAGATAAGGAACCTTGTGGGTTCTGGCGTAATTGATAGAGGTGATCATTCCCTCTATACCTCTGTCGCCAAAGCCGCCCGGAACAAGGATTCCATCTACATCGCCGAGGATCTCAGCGACATTTTCCTCTGTTACAAGCTCGGAGTCTACCCACTTGATCTCGACCTCTGCCTTGTTGGCAACGCCGGCATGCTTCAATGCCTCAACTACTGAGATGTAGGCATCGTGAAGTGATACATACTTTCCGACCAGAGCAACTCTTACATTCTTCTCAGGATGCTTCCATGCATCTATCATGCTTGTCCACTCGTGCCATGCGTGCTCTGCAGGTGGAGGACATTCCATATCCAGGCACTCACATACTACATCGGCAAGGTGCTCCTTCTCCATGGCAAGTGGAACCTCATACAGAACATCCACGTCAAGATTCTGTATAACGTTCCTGCTCGGCACGTTACAGAACAGTGCGATCTTATCCTTGATGCCCTGATCAAGAGGAAGATCGGAACGACATACGAGGATATCCGGCTGAATACCCATTCCCTGAAGATTCTTAACACTGGCCTGGGTAGGCTTGGTCTTGATCTCGCCTGAAGCCTTCAGATAAGGGATAAGTGTTACATGGATCATGATGCAGTTCTTAGGACCGACCTCATGCTGGAACTGTCTGATAGCCTCAAGGAATGGCTGGCTCTCGATGTCTCCAACGGTTCCGCCGATCTCGATTATCGCTACTTCAGTATCCTTTGCGTCGGGATTTCTGTAGAATCTGTCTTTTATCTCATTGGTGATATGTGGCACTACCTGTACTGTGTGTCCTCCGAAATCACCATGGCGCTCCTTCTGAAGGATGCTCCAGTATACCTTTCCGGTTGTTACATTAGAATTCTTGTTGAGACTTTCGTCTATAAAACGCTCATAGTGACCGAGATCCAGATCTGTTTCGGCGCCGTCGTCAGTGACAAAAACTTCGCCGTGCTGGATAGGGTTCATTGCTCCCGGATCGATATTGATATAAGGGTCGAACTTCTGGCTTGTGACTTTATATCCTCTCATCTTGAGAAGACGTCCAAGAGAAGCAGCAGTAATACCCTTACCGAGTCCAGATACAACACCACCAGTGACAAACACATACTTGACTGCCATAATTATATCCTCCATTAATACTTCAAAAAACTACATTAACATATTATAAGCAAGCCATATCTAAAAGTCAATTGAGAAAAACAAGTTAAAAACAAATTAAACTTGGCAAAATGATGCTCTGGCTGTTGAAATGAACGTTTTTCGGTCAGATGACATGAAATAATGAAGCGCATTGATGCGTGGAGGCTGTCGCACCTGTGCTTGACATACATTATGTCGTTGCACTTGCGTGTATCGACATATAC
>CAVCCL010000027.1:0-2516 GCA_963600665.1 Bifidobacterium catenulatum
TTCATATACACTGCCACCATGGTATCTATTCTCTCGGTTGAGCAACTTCTCCGGAGTCCGTATCATCCTAATGCCATCCCATATGCATATAACTGAAATAACGGTCAGAAAGATCAATGGACCTGTGAAACTATTCAATTCAAACTCACCATTATGTATCATGGAGCATATAGTGATGATCATAAAAGTCAAAATCACCGAAAAGATACCAAACAATATCCATCCACGCACTTTGACGTCTTTGCGCAAAATTTCTCTACCTGTATTATCCATCCGCAATCCTCTTATATCAGTTGGTTCCGCTTGCAACCCGCTGTCAACAGATACTTCCGCCGCCAAGCACATGGTCATCCTCATAAAATACAACTGCCTGTCCCTTAGTCACAGCTCTTACGGGCTCGTCAAATACCGCCTCAACCAGATCGTCATCTATCTTTCTGATCGTACACATACTTCCCTTGTGATTGTATCTGATCTTCGCCTTGACATGCATCGGCTCTATGAGATCCGCTATGGACATGAAGTTCAGTCTATTGCATGTAAGCCTTTCCGAGAATACGTCTCCGTTCTCTCCTATCACAACCTGATTCGTCTCAGGTATGATATCAACCACAAATACAGGATGCCCCATCGCAAGGCCAAGTCCTTTCCTCTGTCCTATGGTGTAGTGTATGATTCCCTTATGCTGTCCGATCACATGACCATGTATGTCCACAAAATCTCCCGGAACCGCCTTAAGCCCGGCCTCATTCTCAAGATATCCGGCGTAGTCCCCATCCGGTACAAAGCAAATATCCTGGCTGTCCGGCTTGTGAGCCACCATAAGTCCGTGATCCTCCGCAATTTTTCTGATCTCAGGCTTGCTGTATTCTCCAACCGGCATGAGTGTTCTGGCAAGCTGCTCCTGTGTGAGATTATAGAGAGCATATGTCTGATCCTTCTCTATTCCCCTGGCCTCCTGGAGAGTATATCTACCATTTGGAAGCTGGATTATTCTTGCATAATGGCCTGTGGCTATATAGTCACCACCAATCGCCATGCATCTTGTTAGCAGAGATTCCCATTTTACATATCTGTTGCAGGCGATACATGGATTCGGAGTTCTTCCACATTTGTACTCGTCCACAAAATAGTCTATTACGTACTTCTTGAATTCTTCCTTGAAGTTCATGACATAATACGGAATATCAAGCTGTGATGCCACGCGCCTGGCATCATCCACAGCAGACAGTCCGCAGCATCCGGCATGGGCGCTCACCACGTCCCTGTCCTCATCCTGCCATATCTGCATGGTGACACCTATCACATTATATCCCTGCTCCTTGAGCAAAAGTGCGGCAACCGACGAATCAACTCCGCCCGACATTCCTACACACACTGTCTTCTTATCTGTATCGATCAAATCTTTTCCCTCTTTATATATAATTATATCTTGTGTAATTTACATGTTTCTTCTGGCAAAATCCTGATACGACGGTGACATTTTTCTGAGATTTTCCACGATCCTCTTGAGATTATCTACCACCGCATCCGCCTCATCCATGGTGTTCTCATATCCCAGAGTCAGTCTGACCGCACCATGGGATATCTCCTTTGGAAGTCCTATAGCTGTCAACACATGGGAGGGATCAACAGAGCCCGATGTACATGCGGAACCGGCAGAAGCACATATGCCCGCCATATCGAGCATGATGAGGATCGTCTCGCCCTCAACGAACTGGAAGCTGACATTTACATTGTTCGGAAGTCTGTCCTTGTCATGTCCGTTCAGTCGGGAATAAGGGATCTCAGACAAAATTCTGTGTATCATATGATCTCTGATATCTGTCTCCTGCTTCATTCTCTCTTCCATCGAGAGCATCGCAAGCTCCGCAGCCTTGCCCATTCCTACAATTCCCGGTACATTCTCTGTTCCGGCACGCCTTCCTCTCTCCTGCTGACCTCCGTGGATAAAGCTCCCAAGCATTATTCCACTCCGTATATACAGGAATCCGATTCCCTTCGGGCCATTAAGCTTATGACCGCTGCTGCTGAGCATATCTATGTTCATGGCATTTACATCCAGTGGTATCTGTCCATACGCCTGAACCGCATCCGTGTGAAATAAAATGCCATGCTCATGTGCAATAGCTCCTATCCTGCTTATCGGCTCTATGGTTCCTATCTCATTGTTGGCAGCCATAACCGAGATGAGGATTGTATCCGGTCTTATCGCCGACTCCAGCCTGTCAGGATCAACCATCCCCTTCTCGTCCACATCCAGATATGTCACATCAAAGCCCCTCTTCTCCAGATACTGACATGTGTGAAGAATCGCATGATGCTCTATCCTGGTCGTAATTATATGTTTTCCTTTATCCTGAAAGGCTTCCGCCGTAGCCTTAAGTGCCCAGTTATCCGATTCCGAACCTCCGCCCGTGAAATAGATCTCCTCAGGCTTTGCGCCAAGCGAATCAGCAATTATATCCCTCGACACATTTATCACATCCTTATTTCTCGATGCAAATGTATATACG
>CAVCCL010000027.1:2526-3006 GCA_963600665.1 Bifidobacterium catenulatum
GTATATACGCCTGAAGGGTTTCCAAATTTTTCTGTAAAATAAGGCAGCATGGCGTCGAGCACTTCAGGTCTCACCGCCGTCGTCGCTGCATGATCCATATATATCAACTTTCCCATTTCCGCTCTCTTTCCATTACCTTTTCTGTCACCTGTCAATGACAAATGCAAAACAGCATTCATCACACGAAACTATATTACTATATAGTATTCTACCACAATACAAATGCCACGTGCCATGTATATATTATTCTGCTCTCATCATATCTCATTATATTCGTCTTTTAATCTCTTTGGACACTTTCCATAGGCTTTACTATATTCTTATACACCCTGAGAAGAAGAATCGTTGATATGATCACACTGAAAACCTCTGCTATAGGGAACGCTGCCCACACACCATTCACACTGTTCATTGCTTTTGACAGGAAATACGCCACAGGAAGTATGACAAAAAGCTGTCTCGCCATAGACACTATCATAC
>CAVCCL010000028.1:0-5912 GCA_963600665.1 Bifidobacterium catenulatum
TATCTGGTATATATGTACATATCTTATATTTATACTCCAATTTCAGAATTAACCTTTATACTCGCTATTATACCAAGTCTGTTCAACTTATCCAGTCGATAACTTCCCTCTCAGTCTGTTCAAAATATCCGATATTTTCTTTTCGGTATTTTCCAAATGTCTTGTATATAAGCCCAATGAGCGGCATCATCCTGTACAATCTCTTTTCTCTCTGTCTGTTCGGCATCATACCATTCAGATGACTTCCATGAGGGTAGACGATCACCTTTACATCCTTCTCATAGGACTGTTCGTCCAGGTATTTTTTAAGGGCATTTACAGAATATTGCGAAGGCCACGCCTCATCTTCATCCCCCGCTATCATCAATATCCTTGCATTTGTCTTTTCCAGATGAAGCCATGCAGCCTGCTCCTCTGCCTTATTTTTATAGGCATTATTATAAGCTATCCACATGCCCATGACACGGTGGCCTGCATCAGGATGAGTGTAGTATTTTGATGCCTTCACACTTGTAAAGTCTGCGTGGACAAATGGAATATCCTTTCCCTCAAATGTCGCCACACTTTTGCCCGTCATATTCTTCTTGTCCAAAGTTCCCTCAAATGGAACATGGGTAGGTGAGACCATGATCAGATTCTCAATTCCTTCTATATACTGCGCTGCAAGGACTGCAAAATAGAACCCATGGACTGTCCATAGACACTCACGTGTTCTATCTTCATTGTATTTTTCAGATAATCCACTGCAGGAATAAACATATCAACCGGAACTCCGGCAGGACCAGACGGCAGCCCTTCCGCTCCGAACAGTGAAACAGCCAATCCTGTGATCCCATAGTCCGCAAATCTTTCCGCAAATTTTATTCCTGGAAGTAAGCTCTGCTCACCTCCCATGATCACGACAACCGCCCTGTCACTGCCCTCATCAGGCTCCGCTAGATGGCCCACAAAGCCATGCTCCTTCATATTAAAATGCTTGTATTTCATAACCCTTTTCTCCATATAATGATCCACAATTTCCACTTTATTCTATCATAGAAGACAATCTTTTACAGCCCATAAAAAAACCCGGCATTGTGGGTAACCAATGCCGGGGGATTTCTTTTATCGCACATTATTTATTTTTGGAAGGTTTGTGTTTTATATGTTAGTTTGCTGATACTGACTTAGCCTCTTCAAATGCCTTGTTCTGATCCTCGCAGTTCTGCTTGTCTACTGCAAGTACATCCTGATAACCAAGTCCGTCAACTGTTGTGATCATCTCATCGAGGAAGCTGTTGAACTCTGCCTCGTCCTTTGCAAATACCATCTTCCATGAGTACTCAACGATGATCTGCTTGCACTGCTCCTTGATCGCGCTGATGTCTGTCTCGTAAGCTGGTACTGCGTATGTTGAACCTGGGAGAACGAGGAGCTTATTGTTCTCTGATAAGTAGCTGATGGCATTGAGTGCTCCGCCATTGTGCTCTGACCAATCCTTTGAGAGAGCTGTCTCTGTCTTCTTCTGGTAGTCTTCCCATGTCTTGTAGTTGTAGCACATTCCTGTATCTGGATCACAGTCAACAAGACCAACACTCTTGTAGTTGAGTGCGCTCTGTCCATCGATCCATGAACCGCCGCCCCACTCGTCTGTGATATCCATTTCCTGATCATTCTGAACAAATGCCTGAACACCGAAGTCTGTGAGTGTAGGCTGTCCGTCCTTCATCTCCCATGTAAGGCCCTCTGGTCCACATGATGTTGAGTTGATGATAGATGAAACTTCTACGCCCTCTGCTGAGTATAACCAGTCGATGAACTCTGCGATTCTCTCTGGCTGCTCTGCATTGCTTCCTATCATGATACCAGTACCCATCTTACCATATGGCATACAGCCGTACTCAAGGCACTGCATATCATCTATAGTTGCTGTGGCAAATCCCTTGCCCTCTGACATGTGCTCATCTGTGTTGTACACACCAGCACCGAGCCATGGCCACAGTGAGTAGAGAACCTTTCCATCCTTGTACTTTGTCTGCATTGTTGTGAAATCCTGTGTTGTTGACTCAGGATCTACAAGTCCTCTCTGATTTGCCTCATAGAAGAACTTAAGACTCTTTACATAAATACCATCCTTATCTGTAACACTCTGGATATCACTTCCGTCAACCTTTGTCATACAGAAACCAAGCTGCTGATATCCGTACAGACCCTTGATACCGTCTGTATTCTGCATTACATCGCCATCCCAGTCCTTGAACAGTGACAGTGCATATATATCATCTGATCCTGCGTCTTTTCTTGCCTGTGCCTGCATCTTCTCAAGTGTATCGAGGAGATCCTCAAGATTCTTCATCTCAGGATATCCAACCTCGCCGTACACATCCCATCTGAGTGATGGTGCTACTGTCGGCTCAACCGCATCACATGGATCTGTGGCACTGAGTGTTGATACCTCCGAAGGAATGGCCCATACTCCATCCTGACCTGCAAGCTTTGTTGCCTCGTCTATCGCTACCTGATATCTTGAAAGATTCTTGCAATTGTCCATGTATGGTGTCATATCCATTACGAGTCCCGCTGTCACAAGATCCTTGAGGCGGTCACCATCAAGACTTGTGATTATGATGTCTCCGAGATCACCATTTGCTGATCTTGTCTGGAATAATGTATCTCCACCACCTGCAACATTTGGTGCGATGATGTTCAGCTCTATATTGAACTTCTTCTTGATGTAATCCCCATACCATCCAGACTGAGTTCCCTGGAAGTTTGCCTGATCATCGAACACATCGACAACCAGTGTCTCCTCCTTATTTGTCTCTCCATTACTTCCTGATGCCTTCTCTGTAGTTCCCGCATCATCCTTGCTGCCACATCCTGATAACATAGATGCAGCCATCGCTGCTGTAAGTGCTGATGTTATCAACAGCTTACCTGCTTTCCCTTTCTTCATACCTTCTACCTCCTGGTTTATATATAATATACATTATTGTGTAATAAGAAGGAACACCTTCTTTATTAACCCTTTACAGCTCCGATCATAATTCCCTTTACAAAATGTTTCTGGAACATCGGATATACAAATAATATCGGCAGTACGACTATGACGGTGATCGTCATTCGTATTGAAGTCGGCGTCTGCTTGGTCGCAAGATTTGCCGCCGCTGCCACACTTCCACTTGATTTAACGAGTGTCGCTATTGAATTTGCCTGATTCAGATATGTGTAGAGCAGATACTGCAGTGAATACAGCTTCTGATCTGTTATGTACATCAGGGTATCCTGGAATGAATTCCACTGTCCAACGGCTGACCATATGGCTACGGTCGCAAGGATAGGTGTGCTTGTTGGAAGTACAATTCTGAAAAATCTTGTGAGCACTCCCGCTCCATCTATCTCTGCTGCCTCCAGCAGTGATGGTGGAATCGACTCAACGTATGTCTTTACCATGATGATGTTGAACGGCTGCACTATCGCCGGGATGATATATACCCAGAACGAATTTGTCAGATGCAGCATCTTCATTGTCATGAATATTGGAATGATACCTGCGTTGAAGTACATTGTGATAACAACAAATCTGTACCAGAACTTCCTGTGCCACATCTTCTGCTGTGTGAACATAAATCCCAGAAATGCGGATGCAAGCACCGTACATGCTGCACCGATAACTGTTCTGCTCACAGACACAAGGGCTGCGGTTGGAAGTCCGCTGAGCTTGAATACATCCATGTAGTTCTTGAAATGTATTCCTCTTGGGAGGAAATTGATCGCTCCCGATGCACTCAGGTCATTTGCACTGAGTGAGTTTATTATGATGTAATAAAACGGATACGCGCATAACAGTGTGAGCAGGGCAAACACCAGATAGTTGCATGTCAGAAACAGATAATCCATTCCTGTTTTCTTTTTCTTATGCGGTTGTACGACTGTAATGTCCTCTACATTCCGTGTCGATGCCATTATTCTTCACCCTCCCTTACATGATGCTTGCGCCTCTGGTCTTCTTCGAGACGAAATTAACGATTCCAAGTAATGTTACACTTACCAGACTCTTCATAACTCCTATTGCGGTTGCAAGTGATAAACTCTTTCCTGTCATACCTATGTTGTATGTGTACAGATCAAGTACCTGTATGCTCTGCTTGTTAAATGAGTTCTGGAACACGTAATACTGCTCCATTCCATTGTTGAGCAGGTTTGCAACTGAAAGCATCAGCATTACAAAATATGTAGGCATCAGAAGTGGTATTGTGATACTCTTGATCCTCTGCCATCTTCCTGCACCGTCAACCGATGCCGCCTCGTAAAGTTCCTGATCGATTCCTGCGATTCCCGCCAGATACATGATCGCGCCCCAGCCAAGACCTTTCCATGTACTCCAGAGAAGCATCTGAAGCCATACATGCTCGCTGCTGTCAAGAATCTTGAGTGGCTCAGTGATGATCCCAAGATTCATGAGAACTGAGCTGAGCATTCCTGATGGTGCGAACAGTGCAAATGCTATGGCATATACAAGAGTCCAGCTTATGAAGTTCGGCAGTGTTGTGAGTGTCTGAACCATATTCTTGAACCATTTGCATTTGATCTCATTGAGGAACACTGCAAAAAGTACCGGTAAGAATGATGTCGCAATTCCAAGGAAGCTCATGGCAAATGTATTTTTCAGTACGACCAAAAGCTGTTTTACCTGAGTTCCGTTGCTGAACAACATCTTGAACCATTTGAATCCGACATACTGGCACTGCGACAGCTTGAGCGGCGCCTTGTAATCGTAGAATGCATACCGCCATCCGTATAGCGGCAGATACGAGAACAGGAACGTCAGCACCAGGAACGGAAGTACCAATAAGAAGAGTTTGTATCCCTCCGTACTTCTCCTGTGGGTGAAACCCACTTGACTGAAATCAGGTTCTTTCTTTTTTTTCTCCTTTTTCACTGCTTTCTTCCCCTTGGGAATCTTCTTTGCAGTCTGTGTCTCTTCCTGCATATCCGTTTCTCCTTTCCCTCTGTTTGATATGCGATGGTGAAGCTCAGGGTATGTAATGTATGTACGTGTGGGGGTGTGCATGTGCTTCACCATCGCATCTCTTTGATTTACCCAGATTCTACCATCCGTGGCTTATCATCCACCACCAGCGCAATTGGAGGTCAAATCATCCAAACATTAGATTTTTAGGGGTATTTTTCTGGGAATATAGAATTTTTAGAGGTATGCAAGTAGAAAAATTATGGTAGTCACTGTCATGTCCCACTGCCATAATCTTATATAAATAGTACAGAAATCTTAGATATATGTTTTGAATATTGTAGAAAAACACGGAAAAAGATTTTTAAGGAGGTAAAATACTTATGAAATTTAACAGCCCTTTTATGGATTTTATGAATACGACAGCCCAGTTCATAGCACTGAACTTCTGTTTTCTGATCTGTTGTATCCCTATTATAACGATAGGGCCGGCGATGGCGGCTATGTATCAGGTATTATTACGTGAGGCCCGCGGAGAACATGGCTACCTTATAAAAAAATACTGGCAGCACTTCTTTAAAATGTTCTGGCAGGGGCTGTTTACATTTTTATTTTTTACAGCAATAATCGCCTTTATGGCTTTCGGAGCTGCATTCTGGCTTCACATGAACAATCAGATGTCTCTGGTAATTACTATTGTTATAGCAATCGTAGCCAGTGTGGTTCTCTCAGGAATGATGTACAGCTTCCCACTCATGGCAAGATTTGACAACACATTCAGACAGACCATCAAGAATGCTTTCTGTATAGCGCTCACCAACATGAAGACCACATTTATCCTGCTTGCCCTGCACATCACAGTGGCCGGATTGTTCTATCTCTTCCATGGATTCAAGGTATTCATGCTGCTAATAGGATTTGCATTCTTTACATATGTATTTTCTTTCATCTTCACAAAGCT
>CAVCCL010000029.1:0-5141 GCA_963600665.1 Bifidobacterium catenulatum
TGTCCGCCGATCGGATCAATGCTGCATCTGCCGATGTTCTTAGCTGTTATGGCAAATGCTGTTCTAACCTGTCCGCCATAGTTTCCTGCTCCCTTTATGATCACATATGCAGGATTCTTCTCATCCGTAACATTCAGGTTGTTCTCGTAGCTTACTGTGTAGTCCGTTCCGTTCACAAGTGTCCTGCCGTTTACTACAACTGCTATATCTGCAAATTCAATGGCATCTCCTGTGAATACTACTGCATCCTGGATTCCACTTATCTCTGCATTGTCTATGCTGTATGCCTTTATAGCAAATGTTCTGGTCACTGATCCCTTATAGTTTCCTCTACCTGAGATAATTGCACTGGCCTTGTCTGTAACAGAATCGTTGTTCTCGTATACCACTGTGTAATCAGTGCCCTCTGAGAGAACATTGTTGCCATTTACAATTCTCAGTTCAGGTTTTACTGCCTGACCGCCGTAAGTCTGATCTGGTATCTCCGGTATGTCAAGCTTTGATATATCCATAGGAGTTATAGCGAACTCACCCTGGACTGTTCCTGTGTAGTTGCCTGTTCCTGTCACTGTCACAACAGCCTTCGCTGTGTCGGATGTGACATTCACATTGTCGCTGTAGCTGAGCTTATAGTCAGTTCCCTGAACAAGAGTCTTTCCATCAAGGACTACGCTGACTGTTGTCGTAACTGCGCTTCCTGTGTATTCAGCATCATCGGCCTTTACTTCAGCCTGTGAGATCCTCTTAGGAGTAATGCTGAATTTCTGTGTAATCTTTCCTGTGTAATTTCCGGTTCCCTCTATAGTTACCAGTGCATTATCAGTAACATTCACATTGCCTGAAGCTGTTACCTTGTAATCAACGCCCTCTGCAAGAGTCTTTCCTCCGAGAACTACTCTGCATACAGGAGTGATCGCGCTTCCCGTATATACTGCACTGTCAACGCTGACCTCTGCCTGCTCTATCGAAGCTGCAACGATCCTGAAGGATGTGCTTGTGCTTCCTGTATAGCTCTGGCCTTCGCCTGCGGCGATCTTAACTGTAGCCGTACCGACATTTACATTGTCTGTACATGTGATCTCAAATCCTGCGAGATCTGTTAGTACCTTCTTAACTCCATTTCTTGTGACTGTTATCGATTCTACATCTGCTGTTACCGCATCTCCTGTGAAACCATATGAATCCTTCACAAGTGCGATCTCTGCAGTTGTTATATCTATAGGAAGGATCTTGAATGTCTTACTTACCTCGCCCTTATTCTGGTCGATTCCCTTCACTGTAGCTGTAGCCGTACCGGCCTCAATGTTATCAGTGTAGGTTACGCTGTAATCAACATTCTCTGTAAGCTTTCTTCCTCCAAGATTTACACTGAGTGCAGGTGTGAGCTCCTCACCGAAGTTGTAATACTGATCTGCGATATCACTTATCACCGCATTTGAAATGTCGAGCACTTCCTTTGCGATGGTGAACTCTGCTGTAAGCTGTCCGGTGTAGTTGCCCTTACCTTCTATAACTGCCTTGGCATTTTTGCCCACCTCTATGTTGTCACTGTAAGATACCGTATAGTCTCTTCCATTTTCGAGTACCTTTGATCCGTCTCTTACTGTAACCTCAGGCGTGATCTCCCTACCTGTGTATGTCTGTCCTCCGATGGCATCAACCTTGCACTTCTCAAGACTTCTCGGGGTTATGCTGAAGGCTGTTCTTATCTGTCCACCGTAGTTGTCGTTACCCTTTATGATAACGTATGCCATGCTGTCCTCAGTGGTTGCATTGACATTGTTCTCATAACTTACTGTGTAATCTGTTCCATATACAAGTGTCTTTCCATTCATCACAACTGTGATGTCCTTGAAGGTTATGCTGTCACCTGTATATTCTGCACTCTCAGGTATTCCTGTCACAACCGCCGGTGCTATGCTTGCTCCGCATATCTCAAACAGCTTTGTAACGGTTCCCTGATAGTTACCCTTACCTTTGACTACTGCTCTCGCCTCTGTAGTCTTGTCTGTATTGTTGCTGTATGTTACATCGTAATCTCTTCCCGCAACAAGAACTGTGTCTCCGTTTCTTACGACTACAACTGGCTCTATCGCCTCGCCGGTATATTCCTGAGCATCAATGCTGTCAACATCGGCTGCTGTAAGAGTCTTTGCCGTGATGTCAAAGTAAACTGTGAGCTTTCCTGTGTAGTTGCCCATGGCCTTGATGATCGCTGATGCCTTCTTCTCAGCCGTTGTGACATCTATGTTGTCTGCGTATGTAACTGTGTAGTCCTCACCCTGGGTCAGAGTCTTGCCTCCAACCTCAAGAACTACATCAGGTGTCAGTGCAGATCCCGTATATACCTGAGCCGGTATGCTGCACTTTCCGCCGTCTATACTCTTTGCACTGATCTCAAATGTCTGGCTCAGTACGCCCTCATAGTTACCGCATCCGGTGATCTTTAACAGAGCGTCCTCTCCTGCCTCTACATTGTTTTCAGCCGATACCGTGTAATCCACGCCGGCTGTCAGCACCTTATCTCCCAAAGTTACCTTTACATCCGGTATAACCTCTGATCCGGTGTACTCAGCATCTGCCACGCTCACGACCGCACCGCTTATGCTCTTTCTTGTGATTGTAAATGTAGTCGATGCAGTTCCGGTATAGTTCGTATCCTTTCCTGCACTTACAGTAACCTTTGCCGTTCCGGCATCTGTATTGTCACTGTATTCCACAGTGAATGAAGAGAGATCTGTGATACTCTCTGTCACATCACCATTAGGAACGCCAAGTCTTGTCACCGCAGGTGTGATCGCCTCACCTGTGTAGGTGAATGATGTTCCCCTGAGAACTACTGACGCCTTTGATATATCTGCCGGCTTTATGACAAATGTCTTTGTAACTGACTTGTTATAATCTCCTGTACCTATGATCTTTACAGTTGCAGTTCCCGCATCAATATTATCGGTATAAGCCACTGTATAGTCTGTGTTAAGTGTTAGTGCCTTTCCTCCAAAGCTTACCTTGACTTCAGGGGTTATGGCCTGTCCAAACGCATATGTCTGATCCGGAATATCCTCTATCTCAGCCTTTGATATATCTGTAAATACTCTTCCTATAACGAATTCCTTCGTTACCTTTCCTGTGTAGTTGCCCTTTCCTGTGATTATCGCCTTAGCCTTTGTTGTCTCTGTAGTCTCATTTATATTCGACTCATATGTGACATCATAGTCAACGCCGCTCACAAGAAGAACATTGCCATTTCTGATCGTTACTTCCGGCTCTATGGCCTTTCCTGTGTATATCTGGCTTTCGATCTCCTCGACATCACATTCCCTGAGATCCTTTGCCGTGATCACAAAGTGTACATCCCTACTTCCGGTGTAATTACCTGTACCTGTTACTGTAAAGTATGTACCATCCTCTGTTGTGACTGCCTTGTTGCCTGTGTATGTGATCCTGTAATCAGTTCCCTCTGTGAGGATCTCGCTTCCATCGGCAACTATAATACCTGCAAATGTCACATCAGCACCTGTGTAAGCCACAGACTCACTGTATCCACTGATGGTGACACCTGTGAGTGACTTAGGTACTATCGCAAATGTTGTTCTGAGGGTTCCTGTATAGTTGCCCTTTCCTGTGATAACCACCTGTGCAGGTGCATCCTTTGTCGTAACATCTGTGTTTCCTGTGTATTCAGCCTCATAGTCAACACCAGCTTTCAGTATTGTTCCATCGACCAGGCTTACTGTCACTGCCGGGGTGATAGGACTTCCGGTATATGTCTGATCACTGATCTTCGACACAACTGCACTTGAAATGTCTGCTGCAGCTATTCTGAAGGTCTTTGTGATAGTGTCTTTATAATTGCCGGTTCCCTTTACTATAACGTTTGCCGTACCGACATTGACGTTCTTTTCATAGGTAACTGTGTAATCCACACCGTTTGTCAGAAGCTTGTCTCCAAGTGTTACTTCCACATCAGGAGTGAGCTCCTTACCTGTGTAGATCTGATCTGCGACTTCCACATCGGCATCAGTGATCGTTCTCTCTGTTATAGCAAACTCTGCACTGACGGTTCCCTTGTAATTGCCACTTCCTGTGATCTTTACAGTACCCTTGCCTACGTTTGTGTTGCTGCTGTAGCTCAGAGTGTAATCCCTGCCCTCTGTCAGAACCACTGTACCAAGTGTTACCCTGACAGCCGGTGTAAGAGGTGTTCCCTGATATACCGCATCGTCTACCTCAACTGCTGCGCCCGACAGATCCGCCTCTGTTATGGCAAACTCACCTGTCACGCTGCCCTTGTAGTTGGTGTTGCTCTTTGCTGATACGCTGATGGACGCTGTTCCAACATTGACATTGCTGCCAAAGCTTATGTCAAAGCTGTCCATATCAGTTATCATCACATCTCCAAGCTCTATGCCTGTAACCTCAGGCTTCTGGCTCTTTCCTGTGTACACAAAGCTTTCCTGATCTATAACCACACGGCCTGCTGATATGTCCGCAGGGTTGATCGTGAAGCTTACTCTCTTTGTCTTGGAGTAATACTTTGTTCCGGTTATGATCACATATGCTATTCCTGCATTTATATTGTTCTCATATGTTAAGGTGTAATCTGTATTCTCTTTCAGTGTAATTCCGTTATACATAACAGTGACTGAAGGAGTTACAGCCTTGCCAAATGCATATGTCTGCGCCGGTATAGCCGACACTGTAGCGCCGCTTATATCCACAACGCTTCTTGTTATCGAGAAGTAGACAACAGCAGTTCCTGTATAGTTGCCAATACCGGTGATCTCTGCCTTCGCCTCGTCCGTCTCGTCTATATTGTTGCTGTATGTAACTTCATAGTCTGTTCCAGCCTTCAGAGTAACGCTGCCATTCTTTATGGTGAGCGCCGGCTCTATGGCCTTACCTGTCCATGTCTGTCCCTGGATCGGGCTGATGTCGCAGTTTGCTATATCTGCCTGTGTTATCTTGAAGGCTGCAGTCTTCTCACCGCTGTAGTTGCCTGCTCCGATGAATCTGATAGTCGCTGTTCCGATCTCCTGATTATCAGTGTACTCAACTACGTAGTCCTGATTCTCTACAAGCTTTGTATCTCCAAGTGTGAGTTCATATCCTGTAAGGACTATGCTCTCACCGGTATACTC
>CAVCCL010000030.1:0-41842 GCA_963600665.1 Bifidobacterium catenulatum
GTGCTGTGCTGTGCTGTGCTGTGCTGTGCAATTATGCTTTCATAACACATACCTGTCAACCCCCTTTATCCTAAAATTATATATTATTCTACATCATTTTTTATAATCTGTCACCTGTTTGTCCAAAGTCGCCCTGAGAACATCCTGTACGGTGCTGTTAAGCTTCTTCATATCGATCGGCTTCATGATATGTGCATTCATCCCGGCATCCAGACTGTTCTGTACATCATCGCTGAATGCATTTGCACTCATGGCCACTATCGGCACCGTCTCTGCGTCAGCTCTGCCCAGCGCTCTGATCGCCTTTGAAGCCTCTATACCGCCCATCACCGGCATCATGATATCCATGAACACGATATCATATGTTCCAGGCTCGGACTCTGCAAACTTATCTACGGCCTCCTGACCATTTGCAGCCTTGTCCACCACAAAACCTTCGCTCTCCAGCATAAACTGCGCTATCTCCATGTTGAGCTCATTGTCCTCTACCACCAGGGCACGTTTTCCTGCTGTGTCTATGTGCTGTGGCGTGATGCCGGCTCCAGTCTGATCTGCATTCTTGTCCACATCGAATCCAAGTGTCACTGAGAATGTCGAACCCACTCCAAGCTCACTGGTCACATCCACGCTGCCGCCCATTCTGGCCGCAAGCTCCTTCACGATGGACAGTCCCAGACCGGTTCCTGCATATGTTGTACGGGAATCTCTTCCCTCCTGGGAGAATGGTTCAAATGCATGCTCCATGAATTCCTTGCTCATTCCGATTCCGGTATCCGAACATACAAATCTGAACACTGCCCGGTCACCGTCATACGAAAGTTCCTTACAGCCCACAGTCACCGTTCCATGTTCCCGGTTGTACTTGATCGCATTGCTGGCAAAGTTGTGCAGTATCTGTTTCAAGTGAACCGGACTTCCCAGAAGACGTCCATGCTCAATATAACTGTTATCCCAGTCTATCACATAGTTTATGCCGTGATCCATAGCCTGCATCTCTGCAACCGTATTTGACTCCATGAGCACACCCAACAGGTCAAATGGCTTGTGCTCCAGAACGATATTTCCAGATTCCAGCTTGTTCATATCCAGAACGTCATTTACCAGAGAGAGCAGATAACCGGAGGCCTCCTTCATCTTGGTGCGGCACTCCTTCTGTTTCTCCACATCATCCGAATAGTGCTCCGCGATCTCCAACATACCCTGTATACCGTTGATCGGAGTCCTTATATCGTGGCTCATACGTCTGAGGAAATTCGTCTTTGATACACTGGCAAGTTTTGCCTCCTCCACGGCATCGCTGAGCTGCTTCTGGTACTCGATCTCTCTCCGCTTTTCCAGATCCACATCTCTTACCAGTGCCACCACCGCCGAGATCCTGCCATTTACACGTTTCTCATCCACAACTATGAGCTGGCACCACATGCACCTGAAATCCTGGAAGTAGAAGCTCACCTTCTCCTCTCTGTCCAGCCGATCTGGAAGAGTATTGAAATCCATTATCTCCATGAACTCCTCTCGGTACTCAGGAGCAACGAAATTATCCCGTATTCCCTTCAGTGCAGCGTCGGCTGTCAGATCTCTCTGGAGTACCTCCGCCATGTAATCAGGGCTCTGAAGTACCTCATACGTTCCGTGAAGCAGATCGATCTGTGACACTATGATACTCGTCTTTGTGGCCGCCTTGTACATATCCGTGTACACTTTTCTGCTTATGTTCGCCTCGGTGTTTCTCCAACTGATATATACA
Source organism: Bifidobacterium catenulatum (assembly GCA_963600665.1). Classification (GTDB taxonomy): domain Bacteria; phylum Bacillota; class Clostridia; order Lachnospirales; family Lachnospiraceae; genus Coprococcus. The sequence continues at coordinate 1,748 of CAVCCL010000030.1, forward strand.
CCGGCAGCTATTGCCAGCAATATATTCACGCTGTCAACACGCAGTACATACGGCTCCGCCCATATGCTTTCACATACCATAAACACTGCATATGCAGATAAGCTTGCAATGATATTCTCAAGCGGTATCGTGTTAAAGATAGCTGCAAGAAGCACAAACGCCAGGCATCCTCTTATGGTCGGCTGATCCGGCTGAAGTATGGCATCATATATGATAACCATTATATACCATAGCTCGCTGAATGCTCCCGTCAGCAGATATGCCGCCCTGATCGGATTTGCAGTATCGGTATAGCGGATCAGCAGTGCATGTATACCCACCATCGCAGCAAATGCCACAGCCGCAGGGACAATACATTTTGCACTCCATCCCTGGGTTAAGCACATGATCACCATCACAAGTATTATCAGCGGATAGCTCGCAATGCAGTATCCCTTCATAACCACCAGATTATCCTGCGCAAGATACTTCTTGTATTCCGCATAAAAATTATACTGTGATCTGTTTCCGTACTCGATCCCCATAGAGAACCATTTTCTCTTATAATTCTTCTGTTTTTTATCTTTCAGTATGTCCATTCATCATCCCGCCAATCTCAGATCCCACTTCCGCCTGATACATTTCCATCAGAGGTGCTCCACACCTCAGTGAGCATCTCCTCGAGCTTTCCTATATTGACAGGCTTTGACAGATGCCCGTTCATTCCGCTCGCTATGGAATGTCTCACATCATCGTCAAATGCATTTGCACTCATAGCTACTATCGGTACTCTGTGACAATACTCTCTGTCCATGAGTCTTATCGTTCTGGCAGCCTCAAGTCCATCCATTATCGGCATCATGATATCCATGAGGATCAGATCATAATATCCATCGGCGGCATCTTTCACACAGTTCACCGCCTCCTGTCCATCATGTGCCTCCTCAACTATCATTCCTCTCTCTTCGAGGATAGCCCTGATTATCTCCATATTGAGCTCGTTGTCCTCCACGGCCAGAACTCTTCTGCCTGTAAAGTCCGCCTTTGCCCCGGTGCGCTTCTCAACCATATCAGCCTGGTCGACTCTCTCCAGTCTCACAACGAAGCTGAAGGTGCTTCCCACGCCGACTTCGCTCTGAAGCTTTATATCTGAATTCATCATATGGACAAGCCTGTTACTGATAGCCAGTCCCAGTCCTGTTCCCTGTTTTCTCGCATTTGCCGAGTCGTCAGCCTGCTCAAATCTCTGGAATATGAGCTGCTGCTTGTCCTCCGGAATTCCTATTCCATTATCCTTTACCTCAAAGTACATATCCGAATAGGTATCGTCCACTCTGCTCTCACGGACTGTTAACACAACATGTCCTCCGGCATTTGAATACTTAGCGGCGTTGCTCAGAAGATTTACCAGAACCTGGTTGAGCCTCAGCTCATCTCCATAGAACCACTTATCCTCAAGGTCGATGTTCTGCTCAAATGTGATGTCCTTCTCGTTCATCTTGGCATCCATAATGGATGTGACGTTGTCGATCATTCCGGCTATGTCGCATTTGTCAAGAACCAGCTTCATCTTGCCGCTCTCGATCTTCGACATATCAAGTATGTCGTTCAGTATACCCAGCAGATATCCCGATGCGCTGTCTATCTTCTTCAGACATTCAACCCTCTTGTCCTCGGTCTGATCCGGTCTGAGCGCAACCTCCGTCATACCTATGATACCGTTCATAGGAGTTCTGATCTCATGGGACATACGCGCCAGGAAATCAGATTTTGCCTGTGCGGAGAGATCGTGCCTCTGTATATTTACCCTGTTCTGGACGATGGATGCCATCTCCTCGAACGTCTTTACCTCGCTCTCACTGTCCAGTATCTTCTCATCCATTCCTATGAACAGAAGGCTTCCACTGTACTGTCCGTTATCCAGCATGTGATATGCCACGCCGTGGGCATTTCTCACAAATGATCCGTATATAGGGTTGTCACTGCTGTCATCATCTATGAGCTGTGCCATCTGGAAGCAGTTGCCCGCCATAAACCTCTCATAATCGCTGTCATTGCAGTGGACGATTCCATTCCACTCGCTGTCCTCATCGCGTTCACGTCTCCAGTGATATGTACGGCTGTTGGACATATACTCACGGGAGAATCTTGTGACCACAATATCAGTGATGTGATATTTCTCCTCCAACTTCAGCGCCAGAAGATCCATGGACACCCTGACCTCACTTCCACGGTCAAACAGATTGAGGGCTATGGATGAAAGACTCATCTCGTCCAGTCTGTCCACTGAATCTATTCCGCACAGTCTGACCTTATGTATGGAAGCTCTGCGCTTCTCCGGGATCTCCTGATATACCACATCCTCCAGCTTATCCTGCTTTGCAGCCGCCAGAGCTATCCTCGTCTGTTCAAATACATCCCGAACCGAGACATCGGCATCATCCACATGTGAGATACCCGTTTTGAAGTTCAGTTCCAGATAGTTGTCATTTGTGAGGGCGCCGATCTGTCTTCTCAGCTTGTTCACAATGCTCTGTACATACTCCACAGATCTTCCCGGGAACCACAGAAGCAACTGGTCAGCACCTGCTCTCATGAACACCGCATCTCCAATATCCAGGCCTGCACATATTTCTATGAACAGCGCGGCAAATTTTTCCACCACGATGTCGCCAAATACAAGACCATACTTCTCATTGATCCTGGAGAATCTGTCTATATCCGCCATGAGCATGGTTCCAGCAGGCTGCTCTTCCCTCGCATCGCCGACAGCCTGCAATCCATAACCCAGTCTGTAGAAGGATGTGAGAACATCGTAAGTCTGTTCCTTCTGCTGTGCCTCCTCGAGGAGCTTTCTCTGATTGATATTGTGTATACAGCCCGTAAGTCTCTCCTGTCTGCCTTCGCTGTCATGGGCAAGTATTCCATTCATCTCGACCCATTCATAATCGTGCTCATCGTTCATCCTCATTCTGAACTGTACATACAGAGTATCCCCCGCTTCTCTTACGGCCTTATACAGCTCGCTTTTGTCAAGAGGGCATATGCAGTCGTTATCGATAAACTCCGGATGCTCTTTGCAATCCCAGATTCCATCGGTTTCCCCACTGTTTACGATTTCCAGTATCTGTTCCTTCTTCTTATACGTAAAAAACAGATCCTGCGAACTTTCAACTGCGATCCTGTATCGTTCCTTCTCCTCAAGGAGCTGCCCCTCAGCATCTTTCTGTGCATCCGTAAGATTCTCTATGACATCGTGAAGCTCGTCTATCTCCAGAATCTTTGCCGCCTTGAAGCCATGGATACCTTCGACTCCACCGCGGACACTGTCCATCAGTCTGTATACAGGCTTTGTCACATATCTTGTGATCACCACGGCAAATATCACGGCGGCGATAACGCTCACCAGAACCGCCAGAAGGATTATCCTGTATATATCCTGTCCCATGCCATAGATGGAATCCTCCGTGACAAATCCGCACAGAACCCACTGTGTATCTGTATACGGTACATTTGGACTGTACAGACTCAGTTCTTTATCCACTGCGTATATATTCTGTTTGCCGACCTTTGCCCCGCTGACTCTTGATATGTCATTTCTCTGTCTTACCAGAGTAAAGCTCTTGGAATCTCTGGACACCGCATCGTACAGAGTTCCCTTGCCGACTATAGTCTCATAGCTGTTGTCATCGTTCTTCACCGCTATGGCATATCCCGCATTCAGATCTCCGTCAAGATTCTTCACAGGGAGGTAGCTCTCAAGATAGTTCACACTTATCTCGATTCCCAGCACTCCGTATACAACACCGCCATACACAAGCGGAACTGAGTACGTGATCATCTTGTGATTGTCCAGATAATTGTCCTCCAGTATGAACGGTCTTGACCAGTAACCCAGATTCACCGTATCTGCATCTATATGCTCCTGGGCTGCCATATATGGCTCGTAGAAAAAATCGTCACAGCTCCTCTGTCCATTTCCCGCAAATGTAAAATCGGTAGTCCATGCGCTGTCGAGTGAGATGGACTGACTGTGTGACAGCTTCTTACTTCCTCTCTCAAGCAGAAGGTCTGTGTTCGATGCTGTCTTTGTCTGAGGATCTGAATCTCTGAGGAAGAATCCATTGTATACGGATTTTTCATCCGGTGAACTGTCATTTGCCAGCACTAGAAATACGCCGGTGGTCAGATTGTACTGAAGAGTGTCCACCATCTCAGGAAATATATCCTCAATATACTGCTGCTGTGCATCCTTGGAACCCAGAAAGTCCGTCATATCGAAGTCGTTTTTCCACAGGAGCTCAGAGAGTCTTCCATCGAGATAGTCACTCTCCTTGTATATGGATCTCCAGTGCTCCAGCATGTCATTCTCCAGAACCACCTGTCTGTTCTCCACAGTGTGATTGTCCAGACTTATGACATTATCCGCCATATCTTTGCGGATTCCACTGAACACCAGAGTGAGAAGTGGTACAAGTCCCTGTACCACCACTATCACGATGATCGGTATTAAAAATATCCTGAGCAGTGTTTTCTTTCTCTTCATTACGTACATTCACCCCGTCTTCCGCAGTTCGCCTGCTGCCGGATCGAATTCCCCAATTCGACTCCGGCCTTTACTTGCTTTTCTTATTCCATGACTACTCGCCCGCAACAGCCTGTTCAAGTGCACTGTTAAAGCCGTCATACCATGCATTAAATGCCTCATCAGATGTGTAATCCGCTATAGCCTTCTCTCTGGAAGCCTCATCGCCGGCGGCATCAACGGCAGCCTTTGCATCGGATGCAGCATCCGCCATATTGTATGTGAGCACATTTCTCGCATTGTAGCCATTGTCAAAATTCTTCGTAGTATAGAACTTGGTGTTGTCGAAATCACTCATGATCTTCTCGATACATGCGTACGCCTTTTCATTTACCTCTATGTTATTCTCTTCTATGGTCTTGTTGAACTCGTCTATGTTGTTTGCTTCCTTGAGAACCGGAAGATATCCTGAATCGCATATGAAGCGGAGGTTGTTCTCCTTCTCTGTGAACCACTTGAGGAACTCGCATGAAGCGTATTCGTGCTCCTCGTCAGACTTGGTCACAGCCATTCCTGCACCCTGCTGTACCTTGTAGTTCTCGCCGCCATCCATGATCGGGGCATCCTGCACTATGTATTCTATCGGATAAGAATCGTCATCTGTCTCCACGGAATCCGGGAAATAGAACGTAGATGATGTGGAGCCTGTGTATGCTATGATATCGCCGGTCTTCACATCGTCAGAACGGAATTTACCGTATGCTGCAAAGTAGCCCTTCACATATGGAACGTAGTAATTGTCCCACAGTCTCTTTATGAGCTCCTTGTCTGTGTTGAAGGTAACCTTGCCATCCTCCACCTGGAAGATCTCGGTTCCCATCTGCTTCATTCCTATTACGAAATAATTGGCAAGAGCATCCCTGCCGTAGAACGCTTTTCCATCATTTGGTATATCAGGAGTCTGCTCGTCAGTCCAGTTGTAATATTTCTCCGCAACCGACACAACTCCCTCTATAGTTGCCAGCTCGTCAAGACTACATCCGGTCTCCCCGGCAAACTTGTCCCAGTCAGTCTTATTGATCATCATGATCTCTGTGGACTTTGCCACCGGCATGAGATACAGAGCACCGTCCTGCGCAAAATATCCCTCCTGTACATACGAATCAACAAATTTGTCAAGGTCAGCCGCTGAAAAATACTGAGTAAGATCCGTCAGCTTACCCTTCTTCTGTACTGAGTATGCGGTGTCCGCATATGATGAGAATATATCCGGCAGATCATCCGCTCCTACGGCGCCATCCAGGGAATCGCTGACAGCCTGCTCCAGATCTGACACAGATCCATAGCTGTAACTCTCCACATATATTCCCTCATCCTTTCCCTTGGTGGCGTTGAACTCTTCAACAAGGTCATCAAAGGTTGCCTGCTGTGTTCCGTTGTAGTAATGCCATATCTTCAGTGATACCGGGTGATCAGGATCAAGCTTCACCTTCTTCGAAGTGTCGCTTCCCGAGCCTCCGCATCCCGAAAGCATTCCAATGGCCATAACAGCCGCCATCATTCTGGCAATAGTCCTCTTCTTCATCTTATAAGTCTCCTCTCTTCTTTTGCGCAGCAGTGATCTACTCCACACTCTTAAGTGCATTGACAGTTATCTCATACTGCTCCTTGACCTTCTCATACAGATCCTCGTATCCGTCAAGCTCTCTTCCCCTGAGCTTCTCTGTCAGATCTGAGCTCACTGTATACAGGTTCTTAAGTCCAAGGTTCAGACATACGCCCTTCAGTGTGTGTGCTGCCCTAAACGCTTTCTCTGCATCTTTCTCTGCAAGTGCCTCAGTCAGTTCATTGTAACTTCCGTCATCTATAAACTTAAGCGCGAATCTCTGTATAAGACTCTCACTGCCAAGTCTTCCAAGTACGTCCTCAAAATCTGCTCCTATTGTGTCGTAACACTCTCTGATGTTCATATCTAGTTCTCCTTCTTCATTTCATATCTGCATGCAAGCTCTTCAAATGCCTGTCTGGAATCCTTGAAACACTCTATAAGTCTAGGTGAAAATGTTCCACATTCTCCATCAAGTATCATCTGATATGCCTTGCCCTTCTCTATGGCCTTCTTGTATACTCTGTCACTCACAAGAGCGTCATACACATCCGCTATGGACACAAGCTGTGCCGATATCGGTATATCCTCACCGGCCAGTCCGTCAGGATAGCCCTTTCCATCATATCTCTCATGATGGTGGCGGCAAATCTCATAGCTGACCTTCTCGTATTCCTCACTCCACGTACCTGCGATCTGCGTGAGTATCTCACAGCCCTTTGTGGTATGTGTCTTCATGTATTCAAACTCTTCACTTGTCAGCCTGCCCGGCTTTAAGAGCACACTGTCCTTGATGGATATCTTACCTATGTCATGGAGTGGGCTGGCTGCAACTATTACAGCTATCTTCTCCGGTGTAAGCCCGTACTCCGGATATTTCTCCGCAGCCTTCTCAGCAAGTATCTTGGTAAATCCCTTTACCCTCTTGATGTGCTCACCGCTCTCAAGATTTCTGTATTCAACGACCGTACCTAATACGTCCACTATCTTCTCATTGGTCTCACGTATCTGCTCCGCCTGAGCCTGAAGCAGCTTGTTCTTCTCCTCAAGATCTCTGGTCTGGAGTCTTACCTTGTCCTCCAGCCTGTTCTTGTACATGAACAGCTCGGCTGTGTTCTTGACTCTTCTCCTGACCGTAACACTGTCAAATGGCTTTCTTATGAAATCCGTAACACCCATCTCAAGACATTTCACCTCAACGTCCCTTGCGGATTCAGCACTTATGACGATGACCGGTATCCTCTCCAGCAGGCCATGCTCTCTCATATAATCCAGTACAGCGTATCCATCCACATTCGGCATGATGAGATCCAGCAGCATAGCAGTTATCCCCTCGCTATCCGTTTTCAGGATCTCTATCGTCTGTACACCATCTGATGCCTGCAGTACCTCGTACTCATCGCCAAGCGCAACCGCCAGAATCTCTCTGTTCAGTTCGATGTCATCAACAATCAAAACTTTTTCTCTCATTTAATTAACTCCTCAACACGGTATTTTTTGTGTACCTCTTATAAAAATGTAAAATCTTTGTAATTACCCACGTTAATTTTATAATTCTTAACTCATATTGTCTATGGAATTAATTGCTATTTATATGGATTTTTTTCCTCAAAATGGGTAAAATTGTCTTAAAAACAGAGTTTTATATATTTATTTTGTAGAAAAACGAACACACATAAGGGGGGTTTTTATGGATAATTTCGTTATATTACAGCAGATGGTTGCTATTGACAGAGCCCAGAACCGTTTTGAGCTCAGGGCATCCATCCAGACTTTGCTACGTATCATAGGAAGCTGTACTTCTTCGGAACGTGTTTATATTTTTGACTGGGATGAGGCTAACAACATATTCCGCAACTCATACGAGTGGTGCGGTGAGAATGTGCAGCCATGGATCGACAATCTTCAGTCCGTGGATCCCGCCGACATGCCTTACTGGCTGGAAGCATTTGAACGCGGCGACAGTGTGATCATTGATAATGTGGAGGACGTGAAGGATCTCATGCCTTCCGAGTATCAGCTTCTGGTCATGCAGGACATTCACTCCGAGATCTCATTTCCTATCTTCTACAAGGATCAGCTCAAGGGCTTTATAGGGGTGGACAATCCTCACATCGAAAGTTCAGAATCATTTATAAGTCTGCTCGGTGTAGTGGGCGGCCATCTGGGAAATATAAGAGAGACTCTCAGGATGACCGAGCTGCTTGAACAGCGCAACAAATCCCTTGAACAGAGTCTGTCTGATCTGAACCGCGAAAGGACGTTCATGTCTGTTCTGTGCACGGACTATATATCCGTCTACTGTGTGGATCTTCAGAACGATTCCCTCGAACCTCTGAAGCTCGATCCGGCTGCAAATGCTGCCCACATGCGCAACATCCAGGCCGGTAAGACATTCTGCTACTCAGAGCTGATCAGACAGTATTACGAAAGATATGTCATCAAAGAGTCCGCACCGGACTTCACAGAGATCCTCAGTGCGGATCACATACAGAAGCACCTTGCAGCCCATCCTAAGCTCTCATACAGATACCGGGTGACTCCTAACTCAGCGGGCCAGGAAAACTTCGAGGCTGAGATATTCCCATTTTCAACTGAGCCTTCTTCAAAGGTGCTGATAGGCTTCAAGCAGATAGACGAGCTCGTAAGCTTTGAACAGAACTCAAGGAGACAGCTCCAGGAGGCCCTTGACGAAGCGAACCTGAACAATGAGATCATATCCGCCATAAGCAAGATCTACTTCTCAATATACAGGATAGATCTGACACAGGATATGTACGAGGAGGTGTCAAGCGACAACGAGGTACACAGACTCACAGGGCGCATGGGAAGAGCTTCATCCAAGATGAAGGAACTGTGCCACCGTTTCGTCGTTCCCGAGTATCAGGACAAGATACTTGAATTTTTCGACCTGTCGACCATCGCGGAGCGTCTCCACACAGATGAGACCATAGCCATGGATTATCTCGCCAACGACGGCAACTGGCACTCGGCAAGATTTATCGTTAAGAAACGTGATGACCTCGGCAACGTGACCAACATACTGTATGCCACAAGGCTCATCAGTGAACAGAAGAGGCGTGAGCAGAACTGGATGCTCCTGGCAGAGGAGGCCAACAAGGCAAATGAGGCCAAGTCCGAATTTCTGTCCAAGATGGCTCATGATATAAGAACGCCTCTGAACGCCGTCATGGGATTTGCAGATATCGCAAAGCGTTCCGCAGGCGACCAGAACAAACTTGATGCCTGTCTGGGCAAGCTCAGAACTTCCGGCACATACATAGAACAGCTCGTCAGCAATATCCTCGACATAACGAATCTGGAAAACGGCAGACAGCAGTTAAAGCCTTGTGAAACATCCGTGTCTGAGCTGTGTCACACCTTAAGTATGGTGTTCGATCAGGCTCTCATGGACGAAGGGCTTAATATTACCTTCAACAGCCACGATATCTACCACGATTGCATCGTAGCTGACGGACTCAAACTGAAACAGATCTACTCCAACCTACTGTCCAATTCCATCAAGTTTACTCCTGGAAATGGCGACGTTGGATTTGAGTTATACGAGGAAAACATACCGGATTCTGACAAGGTACGGCTCATCGCCAGAATAAGCGACACGGGAATTGGAATAAAGCCTGAATATCAGGCAAGCATGTTCAACAAATTCTCCCGGGAGACCGACACCAGGATCAGCAAAGTGCGCGGAAGTGGTCTGGGACTCGCCATAGTGAAGGAGCTTGTGGATCTCATGCAGGGTACCATCACGGTACAGAGCAATCCTGGCGACGGAACTGTCATCGAGGTAAGCATCGATGTCCCATATATCATAAAGGACGATCTGTGGTCTGGACAGTCTGGTGAGAGCAATGACGCAGAATCTGTGTGTGCAGGAATGCACCTTCTGGTGGCAGAGGATAACGAACTCAACTATGAAGTCGTGTCTGAACTTCTTGGTATGAACGGTATTTCCTGTGAGCGCGCCGAGGACGGTGCCGTGTGCGTGGATATGTTCTCCAGATCCGAGCCCGGATCCTACGATGGAATTCTTATGGATCTTCAGATGCCTGTGATGGACGGAATCGCCGCATCCTACGCCATAAGAAAGCTTGACCACCCGGATGCACAGAACATTCCGATCATCGCCATCACCGCCAACGCATTTGCCAAGGACATCGAAAGGTGCCGTCTGGCGGGAATGAACGAACACCTGTCAAAACCTTTGAACATAAGACAGCTTATAAGCATTCTCTCAAAATTCAAGAAATAGAAAAACGGGCACTGAGGCACATAAAAAGCCCCTGTATGACTTTCATACAGGGGCTTTTGAAATTTCTACTTATTCTCTTGTAAGATACATGTATTGTTATTCATGTATTGTTATTGCGTCACGACATGCCGCTGTTTCTTTGTCATATAGACTGACATCGGGCTGGACTTGATCCTCCTGAGGAACGACACATAACATATCGCACCTATGATCGTGGTCAGGACCTCCGTCACTGGATATGTCATCCAAAACCATGTGAGCCCAAACTTTGCAAATATATAACCAAGTGGCACGAACAGCACCACAGTTCTGACTACCGTAAGGATACTGCTCTTTATCGCTGAGCCGACCGCCTGGAAGAATACCGGGAATATCAGGGATGTTACCATCGGTATGAAGCTCACACCGATAAATCTGAAGCCCACCGTTCCTATCTCTATGACCTGCGCATCCTTTGTGAACACGCTCAGCATCTGTGATGGGATGAGTTCAAAGCAAAGCGTTCCAACCGCCATAAGGGCGATTCCATATATCAGGGATGTGGACAGTGTAGTCCTGCATCTTCTTATATTGCCCGCGGCATAGTTGAAGCTCAGCACCGGCACTATACAGGTCTGGAGTGCTCCGAGCGGAATGAAGAAGAACGTCTGCCATTTGTAGTAAAGTCCAAGGGCAGTGACCGCCTGATCTGAGAATCCTGACAGGATCATGTTGAGTCCAAATATGTAAAATGTATACGCGGACTGCATGAGTATGTTTGGCAGTCCAAGCTTGTATATCTTTGCCAGAAAGCCCGGGTAAGCTGAGAGCTCCGGAGACCTTCTGAAACCTTTTTTCATGACTATGAGTGCGGCGACTATCTGACCCACAACCGTTGCAATAGCTGCCCCCGGCACACCCAGCGCCGGCATACCCAGAAGTCCGAATATGAGTATGGCATCCAATATGATATTTGTTATGGCTCCTGCGATCTGTGCGACCATCGGTGTCTTCATATCTCCATTTGCCTGAAGGACCTTCGTCCATATACTCTCGGCAAACAGTCCCACGCTGAACACGCACACTATCCTTCCGTAGGATATGACATCCTGTATGACCGCCTCGGACGCTGTGTTCATAACCGCATAGTACGGCATGAATATGTAACACGCCACTGCAAATACCACCCACAGGACCATGGCAAGGGGAGTTCCGACTCCCGCCATTCTCTCCGCCCTCTCCTTGTCTCCAATTCCAAGGTAGTATGCAATTCCTGTGTTGATTCCCACACCGGAGCCCACCGCAAGGGCTATCATTAGAAGCTGCAGCGGGTAGACGATCGACAGAGCTGTAAGTCCGCTCTCAGAGCATTTGCCCACAAACAGACTGTCTATTATGTTGTAAAGCGCCTGTATAAGCTGCGCCAGCATGACCGGCGGAGCTATCTTAAGCAGTATCCTGCTTATCTTTTCTTTTCCAAAAAATTCACTGTCCTGCATTTCTTCTATCTCTTACTTATATCTCTTTTTTGACTCTTTTCCGATATGTATTACTTATTCATGATCGCATCGATAGACTTTATGCAGGCACTTCTGAGCCCCGACTCCTCAAGGGATGCCACACCGCAGATGGTCGTTCCCGCAGGGGAACATACATTGTCCTTCAGCACACCCGGATGCTCACCGGTCTCAAGCTGAAGCTTGGCAGATCCAAGGATCATCTGTGATATGAGTCTGTACGCAGTCTGTCTAGGCACACCGTACTTAACCGCAGCGTCCGCATAGCCCTCTATGAACAGATCGACAAATGCAGGGCCACATCCTGTAACTGCGCCACCTATTCCCATGAGATTTGACGGAAGCTCCTCCACGATTCCCACGGCTGCGAACAGCTCTTTTATCTGTGCTCTTTCTTCCTCCTCAAGGGAATTCTGTGCCTCGAATAGCATAACTCCCTCATATACCATGGCAGGGGTATTCGGCATTACAAACTGCACTCTGACCGAACTGTCGAAATACTCGCTGTACTTCTTGAAATCCCAGCCTGCTGCCACCGACACAAGGGCCTTGCCGTGGAGCTTCTCTCCTATCTCAACGAGAACGTCATTGATCTGATAAGGCTTACATGCCATGATGACCGTGTCCACGGCATCCACCAGCTCGGCAAGTGTCTTACACGGGGTAAATCCATACTTCTCTGAGTTCTTCACCAGCTTGTCGTAGTGCGGTGCATATGCATATACATTCTCAGCCGCTATCTTTCCTGAATTCACAAATCCTGCACAGAGCGCCTGTGCCATATTACCCATGCCTATGAAACCTAATCTCTCCATGATACATTCTCCTTCTTTCAAGCCTTTATATATTTTGTCTTTTATATCTGTCCTACTCAGCCATCCTGCGAAGCTTCTTTGCACGCTTCTCCTGATAGAGAAGTCTGTCGGCAGTTGCAAGTGCCTGGAACACATCCACATCAGGATCGCATGCGACCTCACATGTACCTGTGCTCATCTCCACGCGGTACGGCTTGTTCAGCCCACTGTTAAGCAGCTCGGTCTCAGACCATATCCTGTGCTTCAGCATATCCACATCTTTGTCATCCTCTATGGTGCAGAACATAACGAATTCATCTCCGCCAAATCTGGACACGATGGCATCATCGTCACATGCCTGACGCAGTATGGACGCCATCGACTTAAGTGCAAAATCACCGTCATCATGACCGTATGTATCGTTGATCATTTTCAGTCCATCCATATCCGCATACATGAACACTCCCCTGGTGCCTTCAGAAGCAGTCTCCATAAATCTGTTGACCATCTCCAGGAAGCCCCATCTGTTGAGAAGTCCTGTGAGCTGATCCGTCTTGGAGATAACCTGAAGTGCATCATTGTTCTCAATGAGCTTCGCCATTGTCTCCTCAAGTCTGTTCTGAACCTTATCCTGCTGCTTGAGCAGAACCATCGACTTGATCGCCGTGGATATATGCACACTCACAGGATCGATGTTCCTGAAGTTCTCAAATCCCGCCTCGCACAGAAGCACGCCAAACATGTCCTCTCCGGAAAACAGCGGAGAGAGCACCATGGTCACCCTTCTGTCGGAAGGTATCTGTTTTATGCCAAATATTCCATGACTGTCAACATCCTGCTCGTCCTTATCCACCTTGTATGCCCGGTTATCGCTGTAATATGCCTTGAACTTTATCTTCTGCGGCATGTCAAACTTTGTAAACCTCTCGTGGTGGATTGGCTCCTCATACAGGAACATGTATGCCGATGCTATGTCCACATAAGACAGATTCTCAAGGGCACTGTCGTACGGAACCCGCTCGCCGGAATCCATTCGGAACATGTCCGCCGTCATGTTGTTTATAAACTTGGACATTCTTCCAACGCCCGCATTGCTGCTGTATATGAGCTTCCAGTTCTGCAGTGACATCTTCCTCGTCATATCAAGAAATACCTGCATGAGCTCCAGTCTGTCCTCATCGCACAGCCCCTCACACAGAACCACCTGAAGTGCCGCCAGCAGATTTGCCACCTGCTCAAGGGTAGTATATCTGAACGTCGCTCTGACCATAAGTCTCGCGAAACTCTTCTCCATCTGCGCGGCGTGGAACTGTATATTTCCATGCCGGGAAAAATCAGCCATATCGTCCAGGAATCCGATGACGTTGCGCTTCACCGCATCCGCCTCTTCACTGTTGATGTAGTCGTTGAACAGGTAATCACACACCTTGAGATGTGTATCGTGACGGCGTTTTTCATCGAGTATGCCGTCTATTCCCGTCTGTGAGACTATGGACTCTATATTGATCCCGGCGCAGCCGCATGACTCCCTGAGAACCAGCCTTGTGTCAACATAGAGATCTATGTCTTCCTCCCTGTTGTAGACCTTCTCAGCCTGGATTATCGCCTTATACGAAAGCTCCGCGGCATTCGCCTCAACCGTCGAAAGCGGCGGATTGAGTCCCGGCGCAAACTCTGAGTTATCAAAGCCAAGCACCGCTATATCCTCTCCCGGGCGTATTCCTCTCTTCTCAAATGCTCTGTAGCCGCCAAATGCCATTCTGTCATTTGCAAATATCATGGCATCCAGCTCCGGACATCTGTCCGCAAATTCTCCGATTATGCCCTCACTGCTCTCCTCAAAATTGCCGTATATGACATAGTCTTCATTGTACGGAATCCCCTCCTGCTCAAGGGCCTCCCTGTACGCCTCAAGTCTCTCCACAGCATCTACATTTGTCAGCGGACCGCTCACATACCCGATCTTTCTGGCGTGATGATCCCTTATGATATGGGTTATTCCCTGTATAAATGCGCATTTATTGTCAAATATGATGGACTGATATCCCTTCGTCCTCGTATACATGGTGACGATTGGAATATCTCCGAATCCCTTAAGGAAGTCTATCCTGACATCTTCCGTAACACGCGCACCTATCATACCCATCATGACGTAGAGTACGTCGATATCACTGTTCTTGACATACTCGAACAGCGTGTTGTACTGGTATCCATACCTCTTGTCCTTCTGAAACTCGTCTGCATTATCCAGGTATCTTCCCGGAATGATAAACAGATTGGCATCGATAGCCTTTGCCCCAAGCTCAGCCCCCTGAACCGCCGGACTGGTGAACACCGCATCTATGTCATCCACCAGCAACCCAATATTCAATCTTTTTTTCATGATCTAAGCTCCCCCAAGCTCAAAAAATGTGTGCCGTTGCATCCCTTTACAACTTTCCCTTATGCCCTAGTGCAGCAGACTGCTTATAGTAGCCGCCACATCTTTATCTCCTATGAGAGATATATTATTTATACAGATAAAATCATTGACCTTTTTGCTCTTCACAAAGTCAAGGATGTTTACCTGTGAATATCTGTAATCTATGATATATATTGTGGAGTAGTGATCCACGAGGAATGGAATAAACGCATTTCCGTAGGACTCCTTCATAACCACACATGATGAACCGTCTGTCACCTTCGGGTTCTCTATCACTGCCATCGGCGTGTCGCCGCCCACAAATGTTGAATACATGGTTCCCTTATCCCATCCATTCACATCCATTATGACATTCCACTTCTGCTCCGAGCCATCCTCGTTCCAGTAGGTCATGTCATTTGTTCCTATCGGCTCGTAGGCGTATATCGTATCAGGATTCTTCTTCATGTCAGAGTTCTGCAGTGTGCTGTAGAAGCTTCCGAGGAATCCCTTGAAGGTATCCTTCTTCCTCTTATCAAGTGGAATGGCCGTTATACCCTTCACCTTGCAGAAATCCTCATACGCATAGTACGCGCCATCTGCGGTCCAGTGGTGATCTGTCCTGAAGAATATATATTCATCCTTATGCGCCTTTAACGTGTCAAATATATCGACAGTCTTCACGCCATTCATCATGCCATAGTAATACTCTATCGCCTGTTTCTGGTCGGAACCGCCAAGTTTATCCAGCTCGTCATCCGAGAGCAGGACACCTGAATTGTTCGGCACAAGAATATCGTACACATTTGTCTGGCCCGAGAGCTGTGCCGCTGCATTGTTGATGGCATCTATATATTCTGTCGCGGAGTCCTGAACGAAATAGTACAGGCTGTACGCAGAACCGTCCTTCACATACAGATTGTCCTGAAGCTGCTTCTGGAACGCCTTGTCCATAGCCTTTGAATCTGGTGGATCGACCGTCTGGACCGAACCGCTCTCAGTAGTCGCATCCTGCTTGTTCTTCGATGTCAGACTCGCAGGAAGTCCTATCTCAGGATCCTCTGTCGTAACCTCCGTGGTACTCTCAGTTGTCGCCTTGCTTGCATCTTCAGGAGTGGCGGTCACCGCACTCTTGTCCACCTCAGGAATCTCATCGCCCTTGGCATTTCCTCCAACCACCTGCGTTCCGAGCTGTATTCCGTACAGCTTCTTAAGGCTCTGGTCAGCCGACACAAGCTTATCCCTCATAGGGTATGTGTCGGAATACCACAGTGACACGTCCTCGAAGTATGATCCGTCGAGGAATGACGTTATGGTGAATGACGGGAACTTTGCAAGTGTCCTCTTCTCCACCGTGGATTTCTTAGGTCTGACAAAAAACAGCAGACCGATAAATGCTCCTATCGCCATGACTGCGGCAAATATAAGAACACCCAGAGTTCTGAATTTCTTTAATTGTTGTCTCTGACTTCTGGTATATCTTCTCTTCATAAAAATCACCCATTAAAACTGGAAATACAGGAAAGGATTATAGCTTGCACCCACAAGCGCCAGCACTGAGATCACGAGCATAAGTACCGGCGTTATCATCTCAGTTACATTGAACACGTTGAATACAAGTGGGTTGACCTTTCCAACTTCTATAGCCCATTTTCTGAGTCTCTTGCCCAGATCCGTACACGCAACACATGCAAATATCAGGAAGAATATGTTCTTCATAAATATTGTTCCAAGTGCCATATTTGCAAATCCCGATGTTCCTATTCCGAACATTCCCGCAAGCACTGTTCCAAGCTCACGAAGGCTCTCAAATCTGAATATGGTCCATCCGAACAGGATAACGAGCAGCGTGTATATTCGGGATGCCACAGGGCCAAGCCTTCCGCCCAGATAAAACTTCTCCAGAAGGAGGAAGCCCAAATAATAAATTCCCCAGAATATATAGTTCCAGCTTGCTCCGTGCCACATTCCCGTGAGGAACCACACGATAGCCATGTTGCGGATGTACTTCGCTGTGCTGCATCTGTTGCCGCCGAGCGGTATATATACATAATCCCTGAAGAATGAGCTGAGTGATATGTGCCATCTCCTCCAGAAATTATTTACCGATGTAGCCATATATGGGTAGTTAAAGTTCTCATCATAGTGGAAACCTACCATTCTTCCCATTCCGATGGCCATGTCTGAGTATGCTGAGAAATCAAGGTATATCTGAAGCATATACGCTATCATTCCAAGCCACATTCCAAGTGTCGTCTGAGCCTTAAGGCTCGCCACTCCCGCCGGGAGCAGGGTGTCCGCTATGCTGGCACATGAATTGGCAAGTATCGCCTTCTTTGCCAGTCCGACTGAAAATCTTCTCAGTCCCATGTATATGTCATTCGCTGTTATCTCCCTGTTGTCTATCTGATCAGCAACGGTCTCATATCTGACGATAGGACCAGCTATACACTGATGGAACAGACTTGAATACAGAAGGAGCTTCCAGTATTCTCTCTGTGGTCTTACTTCGTTCCTGTACACATCCACCACATATGATATGAGCTGGAATGTATAGAAAGAGATTCCTATTGGGAGAGCTATTCCAGGCACGGTCTTCGGCACGCCGAACACTGCCTTTATGTTTCCGAGGAAAAATCCCAGATACTTGAATATCGCAAGACAGCCAAGCATTATCACAAGGTCACACACGAGATAAAACTTCTCTGATCTCTTGGTATATCCGGCACGTGCCTCATCTATACGAATGGCAAACAGCCAGCTCACCAGAGTCTCTCCCGCCAGAAGCAGAAGGTATCTTGGGCCTCCCCAGGCATAGAACACCAGTGAAAATATCAGCAATACCTTATTGCGTTTCTCAGGGCTCACCGCAAAATAAGCTATCAGGTTTGCAGTGAGAAAAACAAACAAAAATATTAAACTCGAAAAAACCATAAATATTCTCCCATCATGTCAATCGGCTGTATTATACTTCACAACAGTCAACAACACAATATTAATAATGATTAACCGTCCTCTACGGAATAGGCGCCTACAGATCGGCCATCTGCACTTCCCTGTTCTTTGATATTCCGTTCACCATGAAGCTCACTCTGCCGTTGCCGATCACGATATTCTTCTCCTCTGCACCTATATCAGTTCCCACACTGTTGATCACCTGTGTGTTGATATCCGAGTTGGAGAATTCCAGTCTGGCGGTGTGGGTGCTGTTACCCATGGCGTAGGCATCCTTGCCCTGTGCCACCACCTTGACGTAAGCGTACTGTATGCTGACGTCCGTATCGCCCTCACGGCAGCCTATACCATAACATTCATTTGCCCTGATGTTCATGGTAATATTGATATTCTTCATGGCAACCCTGCAGGACTTTCCATTCAGGGTTCCTATGACTGCTGTCGAGATGGATGCCCCGGATATCTTGCCGGATATATTGTCGATGGCTATATCCGCGCTTCCGTTATATGAGCCTATGGATACACTTCTGGCGATTCCATTGTATATCTCCATGTCGCAGTTCTCTATGTGAAGAGTGCAGTCGCTGTCCATGCAGCCTATCATCACACCCTCCTGACCTCTCTGGTCTATCTCGTATCGTCCGTGTCCAATATATATATTGCCGCCAAGGCCGGAGCCTATTCCGATGCCCCTCATTCCGGTGGCCGTTATGGACAGCGTTCCATCCTGGTTGAAATACAGATCTCCGTGTCTCGACGCAAAATCGTTTCCTATTCCAAAGTATCTGCCGCCCGCAAGGGTGATCCTCAGATCTCCGTCTCCCGCAAGCTCAAGCTTTGACGACTCGGCTACCTGTATACCGCCTGTGCGCAGCTCATTATCCCCGGTGAGGACTATTCTGACATCGCAGTTGTCTTCTATCTTTATACAAGGTATGCCCTTCTCTCCTCCAAGGCTTATGCTGTCCACCCTGAGCTCGCCTCTGAAGCCTTCTCCTATGGTTATCAGCATGTTGGACTTGAATCCCGGCGTACCTGTCATGTTGACGTACCTGTACTGATCGTCTATCTTCTTGAAATCAAGTGCCGTATATTTGTTAAACGCAAGCTGAACCATCGATATCTCGTCTTCATCGGTTATGACGTAGGTCTTCTTGCCATACTTCGTGATCTCGTTCTGATTGTACTGGACTATCTCGTTTATGATCCTCTTATCTATCTCCGCAATCGCCTCCGGTGAAGGCTTTGCCGTGTAGTAACCCTGAATGAGATCCGCGCCAAGTCTGATGACCTCCTTGAGCTCTACATCGAGCTCAACGCCCTCCGCCAGAGTGACGATGTCGTTGTCATGCGCAAATTCTATAATATCCTTTACAAAATGCTGCTTCTGCGGATC
Organism: Bifidobacterium catenulatum; assembly: GCA_963600665.1. Lineage (GTDB taxonomy): Bacteria > Bacillota > Clostridia > Lachnospirales > Lachnospiraceae > Coprococcus. The sequence goes on from CAVCCL010000030.1 coordinate 21,170, forward strand.
CTCATGTATATTTGTCATGAGCATCCTGTCTATCTTAACGTAACGCGGCATATATCTGAGAAGATTGTTGACATTTGAATAACCTGAGCCATAGTCATCTATGGCAGTCTCAATGTTCATCCTGCCGTACTTATCCTTTATCTGATCCAGAAGCTGGTCGCTCATCTCAGCCTCCTCGGTGAATTCCACGACCACCTGTCCGCCAAATTCTCTGAGCTTGCCCTCTATGACAGCGGTGTCCTCCTCCGACAGCCTGCAGCCCGGTATACTGTTAAGGAATATCTTTCTACCCTCAAGTTCCTCTCGCTTGTCCTCAACAAGTCTCAACACATTGATAAATGTGGCTCTCTCCACATCACTCAGACGTCCAAGTCTCTCAGCACTCTGTATTATGTCGAGAGGAGACATGTACTGCTCTCCTGCCGATCTCATGAGCACCTCATAGGCATATATCTGTCCTGTGCGGGCATTTACTATAGGCTGGAAATGATATGTGAGCAGATTCCTGTCAAGGATCTCCGTGGCAAGCTTGTCCTTCTCTATATCCTCCTGTGACAGCTCTGCATTTCTTGTGCTCTCAATGTATGCCTTCATCTTGGCATTGTTCTTGTTGCTTATGAGTGCGTTCACATAGTTGTCCAGAGCCTCCGCATTTGCAACCATCTGTCTGTCCACCGCATAGCATATCTCCATGACAAAGTTGTCGCCATTTGTCCTGTTGAACTCCCGGGTACGGCTCTCCACACTCTTAACTATAGCGTCTGCGTGATCCTCCGCATCTCCCATCACCTGATATGCCACGATGAACTCATCGTTGCACATTCTCATACATACGTCTGATTTCTCAAGGGATGCCGAGATCATTCTGGCAAGCGCCTGTATGGCCTCGTCTCCGACCTTTCTGCCGAGGCTTGCATTTATCTGTCCAAGTCCCTTTATATCTATAGCCAACAGCTCGATGCTCCTGCCATGTGCAACGGCATCGTCACACATATCCCTGCATCTCGCCATAAATCCGTTGTAATTGTACACTCCGGTCAGATCATCACGGATCTGTGATGCATTGACCTTGTCCAGGAGCTTCTGAAGACTAGCCTGTCTGTAAAACGCCTCCATGCCCTGCATGATCTGCTTGATCCAGGTGCTATATGAGATATCGTACGCCCTGCACTCACTTCCATAGCTCACCACCGCGTATCCAAAACATCTGTCGTCAAAATTGAGCGGGGTAAATATGTAAGCCTCCGGTCTGTCTCTGTCGGCATCCAGCTCGGGTATAAGTCTGGACACATCAAAACAGTCATCGAAATCTATCGCACCGTCTCCATCGCCGCAGCTTCTGATGACCCTGTATATATTCTTCGTGTATCCGACTCTCAGTGCATTTGACCCCATCATTACCTCAGGGGACTTCCAATATTCATTCAGGCAGAGGCTAAAGCTGCTCATATTGCCATCCGTGTGGGCATACTGGAATATCGTATTGTAAAATTCCCTGTAGTCTCTCTGTGACAACAGATCTTCCATCATATGATTATAGTATGAACCGTAACTTCCCGGCTGGGCGTTCATATCCCATACCGTCACGTCTCTCTTGCCAGGATTCTCCGTACACTTCTCACATCCACAGCTCTTTCCCCAGTGTATGGACGCACTGCTCCTGTAGTTCTCCAGAGATCTTCCGTTTATCTCTGCGTCTATCCATTTTGCGGCGTACGCGCCGTCATCCTTTGCTGGTATATCAACCGATGTCAGAGGTATGACTCTGTCATCGTTCGTCTCCGCAGCGTCATATCCTGTTATCGCTATATCCTCAGGAACCTTCACGCCTCTCTGCTCCAGCTCAGCCGCCAGCCCCAGCGCCATGTGATCACTGGCACACACCACAGCCTGTGGAAGTCTGTCTCTGTTCTCTGTTATCTCCATTGCGGTCTGGCGTCCTGAGTCAAACCAGTTATTGCCATAGTAGACCGACGATTCATCCACAGCGATACCATGACTCTTCATGCTGTCAAAGAATCCCTGCTTCTTCAGCTCGGAATTGGCATTATTCTCCCAGCCATCAAGCAGCACTATATCACGGTATCCGTGCTCTTCTATGAGATGATCCGTAAGCCCGCATATATTCTTTCTGTGGTCAATATTTATGGATTTATATCCTTCTATCTCGTCGCCGACTATCAGTACCGGGCCATCAAACTCATGCCCCACACGCCACCGGAGTCCCTCCTCTGTTCCCGGCGTCCTGATCCTGTCAGTACATATGACCACCGCATCATATTTGTCAAATTCTATCAGATTGAATATGTTGGCGTCCCCCACTTCTCTGTTCGCTGTATCCTGATACTTCAGATACATTGAGAACACGCACACATCATAATCAAGCTGAAATGCCTTCTCAAAAAACCCCGAGAGGAATCTACCCTGGGTGTACTCATCAGCCTGTGCTGTCAGTACCGCAATCCTCTTCCTTGTCATAACATATACACCCTTTACCCTTTTAATTTTTACCCCCTGGGCACCGTATCCACCAAATAACATGCCCATAATTAATATAATTCTATCACGTTATGTCGAAAGTGTATATATTTTTTATTTTGAGCGATTTTTAATGCTGCTGGCACGCAAAAAGGACGCACATCGGAATATCTGTCTTCCGATATGCGTCCTTTATTCATCTTTATAACACGCTTTATCTCACAATTAGAACTCTGCCTCAACACACTCAAGTGCTGCTGCGATTACCTTGTCCATGTCGTAATACTTGTACTGTCCAAGTCTTCCGCCGAATATAACATCCTTGCGTGTCTCTGCAAGCTCCTTGTACTTCTCGTAAAGTGCATTGTTCTTGTCGTTGTTTACAGGGTAGTATGGCTCTACGCCCGGCTTCCACTCTGCTGAATACTCACGGCTGATGACTGTCTTTGGCTGCTTGCCAAACTCAAAGTGCTTGTGCTCGATGATTCTTGTGTATGGAACATCTCTGTGTGTGTAGTTTACAACAGCATTTCCCTGGTAGTTCTCCTCATCGAGTACCTCTGTCTCGAATCTTACTGAACGGTACTCAAGTGGTCCGTACTGGAATCCGAAGAACTCATCGATCATACCTGTGTATACTGTCTTGTCCGCGATGTCAGGATTCTCCTTGATGAAATCGAAGTAATCTGTGTCAGTCTTGACCTCAGCACCCTCGAGCATCTTCTCGATGATCTGTGTGTATCCGCCCATTGGGATTCCCTGGAAACGGTCATTGAAGTAGTTGTTGTCGTATATGAATCTCAGAGGCAGTCTCTTGATGATGAATGCAGGAAGCTCTGTACATGGTCTTCCCCACTGCTTCTCTGTGTATCCCTTGACAAGCTTCTCGTACACATCTGTACCGGCAAGCTTGAGCGCCTGCTCCTCAAGGTTCTTTGGCTCTCCGATGTTCAGATCTGCGATCTGCTTCTCGATGATAGCCTTTGCCTCTGAAGGCTTCTTGATTCCCCACATCTTGCTGAATGTGTTCATGTTGAATGGAAGGTTGTACAGCTCATCCTTGTATGAAGCTACAGGTGAGTTGATGTAGTTGTTGAACTCTGCAAACTGGTTTACATACTCCCAGATCTTCTTGTCAGATGTGTGGAATATATGTGCACCATACTTGTGAACGTTTATGCCCTCCACCTGCTCTGTGTAAATGTTGCCGGCAATGTGTGGACGCTTGTCTATAACCAGACAGCTCTTGCCTCTCTTGCCTGCCTCGTATGCAAATACTGCGCCGAATAATCCGGCTCCTACTATGAGGTAATCATACTTTGCCATGTTACTTAATCCTCCTTATCTTCCGCCAATCTCTTATCTATAATTGGATATGCTCTATAACCCTCAAACTCCTTAGGTCTGAACAATACTTCCTTAAGCCATGCAAGGGATCTCTCCCTCTCTGACATAAGTATCTTATTGACATTGTCGTAATCCACAGGCTTCAGCAGCTCGTCATTGCCAAGAATGTCTGCCGCATCCTGAACGTAGTGATCTCTCACCTGGAATACATCCACGAGGGATTCAAATCTTGTCATTCCTCTTGCACTGTTTGCAAGTCCGATAAAGTTTGTCTCAAATACAAGTGAGAAGCTTATTCCGTGGCATGAATCAGTGAGAACGAAATCTGCATTTCTGAAATAGTTCAGCCAGTCCTCAACTGTTATGTCATCGACGATCTTATCGTCCATATCCATGATCTGACGGTTCTTCACCGGATCCTTTGGACGTCCATCCAGAAGAACAACCACCTCAAGGCCGAGCTTCTCTGAAACCTCAACCACTGCGGCTCTCTTCTCCGGAGTTGGATCAAGTATATATGCAAGCATATATTTGCCATCGTGCTTCTTCTTTGCCTTGTCTGCCAGCGAATCGAATACCTTTCTGTCTGCAACAAATACAGGATCGAGAACTCTCACCGCATCTATTCCATACACATCCTTACAGATCTCAACTCCACTGGTCTCTCTGATGGATATTCCGTCAAACTGTCTCATGTATTCAGATATCGTCTCTCTGTCCTGTACATTACAGAAATCCCTGTCATGTCCAAATGATGCAGAGAATGCGATCTTCTTCTTATCCGGCTCAACAAAATCGAAGTAGAATGAGAAGCCGAAGCCTCTGCTTATACCTCTGTTCCACACCTGATCTGATCCCATGATGAATGTATCGACCTTGGAATTGAGCTCCCTCATATCCTTCAGTGTGTATCTCTTGCTCTCATGGTAATGTGCCTTTGCAAATCTTCTCGCATGGGTGTCAGGCTTGCCGGCACCGGTCTTGGCTGCAGGCATGTCTATCATGAGCACTGACAGTCCAAATGATCTGATGATCTCGTGAAGTGCATAATAGGTAGCAACGCTTCCGTAGTTAGCACCGAACCACACGCCATATATACCTACATCGTACTTATCCTTGATGGCATAATCGTACGCCTTCTCCATGGATGAGCCATTCTTTATCTGCTCAAAATATCTCTGTCTGGCAGGATGATTCTTGAAGCAGTGGTCAAATGGCTGTCCTGTCTTGAGCACATCATCACAAGGGATCTCCTTGTTCAGGAGCAGCTTGTCCGCTATGGCAGCATATATCTTCTCACCCTGTGGGCTGTTGACTGACACAATGGATGTTCCCTTGCCGTCAGTGTAATCTCTGTTGTACTTCTGGATTCCCCAGAAATCTGCAAGTGTGATATCACCTGTTCTTGGAAGCTTCGCATATGCGCAGTGTCCACAGAACTTTCTCGTTGATATACAAGGAAGGAACGCTCTGTAATAAGGATCCTGTGTCCTTGTTCTGTGATAAACCGTTCCGTCAGTGTACTTTACAGTCATCTCTGTAGACCATCCGAAGTAGTCCTTGTCTCTGAAGCCTACATCTGCAACCTTGCCCTGATCCTTGCCGTGGTATTTGTTCAGATAATCATCGAACAGCTTTGGCGATGGACCACCGTGGCACATCAGATCTATTGTGTAGAGATTTGATATATCCACATTCTTGAGCGTCGCATAAAGTCCTGCGACCTGACATCCACATCCACAGAATACTACCACTCTGCCTTCCTTGAGTATCTTCTTAACGTCCGCATACACCTTGGATGCATCAGCCTGAACATACTTGGATTTTCTGAGCTTGTCCAGATCATCCGGGCTCTCTATGATAAAGTGCTCAACCTTAAAATCGTCTGTGTAGCCTGCTCCGCATACAGCTCCACCCTGCTCAAATGCATACTCAGCCAGCAGTGTGAATATTCCACCTGATGAACTCTTTGCCCTTATCTCATCGTCTGCATATGCCGCATAGCATGCAGGCTCAGCAGTGTTCTTATACTCAAGATTTATAGATGGACAGATCTTTCTGCACAGACCGCAGTTTGTACATTTGCTGCGATCCACTACAGGAGCAAGAAATCCCTCTGAATCATACTTCATGCTTATAGCATTTACCGGACATACACTGTAGCACGCACCGCAGCCACAGCAGTAATCAGGATGTATGCATCCGACAGTCTTGTCGCTGTCGCGTCTCACTGCTTTCTTTCTCCACTCTATGCGCTCTTCTTCTCTCTGTCTGGCTCTCTCCTGCTTCTCAAACACTTTGATCGCAGGCTCTGCTTTTTCCTTTGTGGTGAATACCTTATTCATCCTGATCTCAGCAGGCTCGACCTTTACAACAGGCTTTCCGCCGTCTCTGAGAGCGTAATCACCGCTCATCGCCCTCTGCGCCGCATTTACTCGCTGGGACACCTTGAGCTTGTCCTTTGGTTTCGAACCGTTCTTCTCTGAGGTGTAATCTCCACCCAGTGCTCTTCCCGCAGCCGCCAAACGGTTTTTTATACCTTTAATAGTAGCCATACCCTAAAGATACTCCTTCCATATCACTTTATATATGCAGATATTCCTTCCAGAACTTAGTTGTCTTCATCTCGTCAAATGCATTTCTGTAAGCCTGCTCAACTTCCACATGTGTCTTCTTGTATTTAGCCAATACTTTTCTATATCTCTTTATAAGCGCAAAACAACGCTTTCTGTTGATCGTTCTTCTGACTCCGGTTCCGCCGTTCTTGTTCACGGCAACGAGAGTCTTCTTCATGTAATTCTTTCCCGGAACAAAGAACCAGTCGTACGCAATGATATACGGTGTCCTTCTGAGCATGAAGTTCGGAAGAAGGTGTCCGTTTATCGTGAGCACATACATTGCCTTGCGGAACAGATTGAGGCTCTCATACTTGTATGGATCTGTAGGAAGATCCCCTGCATAGCCAAGCTCTGCCAGTGGCACAAGCTTCTCGTTCTTGGCATTGTGCTCCTTGAGGCTCTGCTCTCCGTCAAGGTGCATGATATACTCCGGTCCCTTGAGGTAATCCTCGATTGAATCTATAAGCAGCTCAGCATTGTTGTATGCAAATCTGGTTATATCCTTCCAGAACATTCCCTTTACTCTCGCAAGGAAATCCACATCCTGGCATATTCCGCTTGCCGCCTGGATCACAAAGCTGTTTCTGTGAACCTGGTAAAGCTCCATGGCAGCGTTGAATTTGCCTGCAAATCCCACATGCCATATACAGATACCGTTAAGCGCTATGAATCCCGGCTTGTTTCTCAGTGAGAACTCTACATCGTCACCTCTGACGAACACTGGAAGTGGTAAGCCTCTGTCCTCGATGTGCTCTACAGGTATACAGCAGTACCACCAGCCTGCATATGCATCATCGACATTGAAACTGTAGTTCTCATTTGCAACTATGTTCTTGAGAAGTCTCATATCCATAGCTGACTTGACCGGACCGTATGATCCGTCCGCCTTGTGGACAAATCCCACGTCCTCATACTGCTTCTGGCGTATGTCGTAATCGAACATGGCTCCACTCAGGAAGCACTTCTTGTACTCGTCCTTGAGGAGTCTGAGCAGATAATATGTTCTGAACAAACTCTCAGGCATGACCATAACGTCATCATCCATGAGAAGTACATGTGTAGGCTTCTTAGGAAGCTCCAGTGCCTCTATCATTCCACGGGTGAAACCGCCGGCTCCACCTACGTTGTTATTCATATAAACCTTGAGATCCTCGCTGTCGAGCTCTGATGGATCGAGTTCCCTGTCATTGTCAATGACATGTACGAACATGTGTCCCTTGAGGTCACTTCCATCGTAGAGTACATTTGACTTGATGAGGTCTATGTTACGCTTGATATACTCCTGCTTCTTGAATGTTGTTGTGACGAGAGAGATGTTCACATCTCTTATTCTGTCCTCCTCGATATCAGCAGAATAGTATCCGCTGTATATCTCTGTATCCTCCAGAGTGTCCATATAGAAACCTACGAGAGCCTTATCTGTCTCCGGTATGTTCACAACCACCTCTGAAACCTCATCACACTCAACTACCTGTGATACAAGTGGATTGTAGGTAACTGCAACTGATGCTGAATAGATGGCATATACTGATATTGTTGCCTTTCCCTTCATAGTGAGGTGAAGCTTGAAGTTCTTTACCCCTGTATACTCTGACCAGCGTTTTACCTGAATGCAGTTGTAATAGCTCATGAAATTAACCTTTGTGAGCTTCTCAACAACATGACATTTCTTCTCTGAGTCGTATATAAATGGTGATTCCTCTCCCTTTCCAATGGCGCTGAATTCAGGATACTCTATCAAGTTCACATCCAGATTCATCTGCAGCATCACATTCTGCAACTTCACATTCTGTAACATTATCCAATCCTCCTGTGTTGTATATCAAACATCTTGCCTGATTTCTTGTTATTTCTTGTCCTTGCTCTGGGCCTTTGCCGGTGCAGGTGCATCCATCTCAGCCTTGAATGCATCGCATACCGTATCGGCATCTCCCACCATAACTACATTTCCATGATCCAGCCACATAGCCTTGTTGCACTGCTTCTTGACAGATGCTATGTTGTGGGATACATACAGCAGGGTCGTTCCATCCTCCAGCATGGCAGTCATCTTGGCTGCGCACTTCTTCTTGAATCGCATATCACCTACAGCAAGTATCTCATCCGCAATGAGAATGTCCGGCTCAACCGCCGTAGCTATAGAAAATGCAAGTCTGGTCTTCATACCTGAAGAAAAGTTCTTGACCGGAGAGTCAAGGAAATCCTGCAATTCTGAAAATTCTACTATATCGTCAAACTTTGACTCTATAAACGCTTTTGAATATCCCAGCAGAGTTCCGTTGAGGAATATATTCTCACGGGCTGTGAGCTGTGGGTCGATTCCGGCACCAAGCTCTATGAGGGCTGCAACTGTTCCAGATACCTTAACAGTACCGCTGGCAGGCTTCAATATTCTGCTGACTACCTTGAGCAGGGTGGATTTTCCGGCACCATTGGTTCCAAGGAAGCCCCAGGCCTCGCCCTTCTTTATATCAAGATTGATGTCCTTTAACGCTATAAACTCCTGGAACATCAACTGTTTTGTCACAAGTCTTATAAAATACTCCTTCAGATTATCAACCTTCAGATTGTTCTTGTTGAATCTTATGGTCACATCCTTGAGCTCTATAATGGTCTCACCCTTTGCCACAGTTGTTGAACGCTGTGCATTTGAGGTGAATATCTTCTTCTCATCGAGTTCGTTCTTTTTCTCTTCTACGTTAGCCAACCGTCGCACCTCCTAAATATACAGAATGAACTTGTCCTGATTCTTCTTGAAGCACAGCACTCCCAATCCGAAGAAAAGGAAGGCGTAGAGGAATCCGAGACCTACAGTAGTGAGATCAGGCAGCACTCCCTGATGCGCTATGCATCTGAACTGCTTGATATATACATACAGTGGGTTGAAGAAATTCACGATGAATTTCAGCCAGTCTGGCAGCATATCTATAGGATAGAATATTGCCGAACAATACATCCATGCTGTGGTGACCGCATTCCATATATATCTTGTATCTCTGAAGAATACATGGAGCTGTGCAAGGAAAAATCCCAGTCCGCAGGCAAATATATATGCCTGAAGGAATATGAATGGGAACAACAGCATCGTCCAGTAAAATGGTGAACGTGTAAATATGATAACGATAAGAAACGCTCCCAGTGAAAACAGGCAGTCTACAAGTGAACTTGTGATCTTTGCCAGTGGGAACATAAACTTTGAAACGTATGTCTTCTTGAGCAGTGACGAGTTATCAGTTATACTACCAAGCGCCTTGCCGCATGCACCTATTACAAATTCGTACAGGATACGTCCTGCAAAAAGGTAAACAGGGAAGTGTGGTATAGATCTGTTGAACATCTTGGAGAATACAACTACCATTACGATCATGATGAGCAATGGGTTCAGGATACTCCACACATAGCCAAGAAAACTTCTTCTATACTTTAACTTTATATCTCTTGAAACAAGCTGATTTAAAAGATCTTTATAATTAAAAACTTCTAAAAAGCTTCCGCTTTTTACTTTCATTTTACGTTAATCCTCCATAGTAAATCTATTCAAAACTCTTATTGTGCCTTACCTTGTTGTAAAGCTTTGAATTAAGCATCTTGTTGTAGCCGTCCAGACCCACATGCGCAGCATTCAGAAGCTTAAGTATCTTGTAGTGCTTCAATGTCATATCAACGACGTGTCTGTCTCTCTTGGCTATATAACTCATAAGCTGATCTACCCGTGCAACACCTCTCTTTCTGTCGGAATCGCACAGCATGGAAGTTACCATGAAGCTCAGCAGAAGAAGATGTATCTTCTTGTCGCAGTACTCAAGTGCCCACTTCTCAGAGATATCCTCTCTGTTCTTGAGCATCTTTACTATGACCATCTTGGTGTGGTCGATTCTCTTGAGCTGATTCTGCGCGGATACGCTCTGGGACACATCCCCGATCCTGTACTCGTACACGAACATATCGAGTGGCAGTATGGATTTTGCCACACAGCATGGATATGTCGCATATTCGTGATCCTCGTAGAATACTTTTTCTGCAAGTCTGACTCCATTCTCACGGTAAAACTGTGTTCTATATGTTATTCCATGGAATGTGAGGCTTCTGTCAAATTTTTTCCAGTCTGACATGACCTCTTCCATAGTATATTCTCTGTCGAATTCATCAGGGAAACATCTCCAGTTCTTTATCTCCCCTGTTGTTATATTGATGGTGTGGTGACATGTAAGGACAACATCTGCGCTGGCATTCTCAAGATTTCCTATAAACTCAGGAATACTCTCTGTGAGAAACCAGTCGTCGGCGTCAAGCACCTTCATGTATCTGCCCTTGGCCTTCTCAGCTCCGGCATTTATCGCTGAGCCATGTCCTCCGTTCTCCTTATTAATAAGTGAAAAGCTATCAGGATACTTCTCAATGTACTCCTCACAAATGCTCTCACTGCCGTCTGTCGAGCCATCGTTTACCACTATCACGTCTATCTTGTCCATAAGCTCCGGAACAACAAGTGATCCAAGACATTTGTCAAGATATGGCTTGCTGTTGTAGGACGGAATTATCACACTTAATATTTTTTCGCTCATTTCTTCTTCCCTAACCTGTTCTCATGTATTCCCTTCATAATAAGTCTGAAGGCCTTAAACCATGATATATCACTGTCAAACTGATGTCTCTTCCTTATACTGTAATACGCTGCGTACAACGCCGCTGGTACATAACCCATGATGTATCTTGTCGTATTACCTCTGTTTATGAAAAACTCTTCGTTATATCCCTTAAACCATGTGGACTTAGTCTGCGCAACATCTGCTATGACAAATGGTACGTAATATATTGCAAGTCCGTTCTTCCTGCAATCCGTGAGGAATCTGAATTCCTCTTCTGCTCCGTTGCCCGAGCCCGCGCCCATGCGCTCATCAAAATATACATTATTATTGACTATGCTCTCTCTCTTGAATGATATCTGCCAGGATGCCACATGCATGAGATCCAGATATCCAAGCTTCTTAGGCATGTCGCCCCAATGGGCAGGTCTGTTGCCTATGTTGAATATGATGACATCCGCCTCTGGCAGATCTCTGTACGCAGTCAGTATCCCTTCTTCGTAATTCCTGCTGAACACCTCATCGTCATCACACAGCAGACACACATCCGCCTCGGAATGCTTTATAGCATAGTTCCTGCTCTTGGTAAGCCCCTTGTCATTCACCGAAAAAATTCTTGTCTTATGTCCGTTCCTGTCATATTCATTGTACCCATCATATCCACACTGGTTGACTATGATCGTGTCGGACTCTATATGGGATTTCGTTATGATATCCTCATCCTGAAGGTTCATACACGAAAGCAGTATTTCTAGTCTCATATGTCAAACACCCATTTCTATCTGATAAAGCCCTAAAAAAGGGCATAATTAACAAAGACCGCAGAAAGCGTAGTTTACTTACTTATACAACGTCTCTTTTAAAAAGTCAATACACAGAAAAGAGCACCGGCAAATCTACATCCTATTAAATATAGTATTTGTCAGTGCTCTGTTACTTTATGTTATTTATATTTTGGAATTAGTCATTATATCCATTTGGATTCATCGACTGCCACTTCCATGAGTCAGCACACATCTCGTTGATTCCGTACTGAGCCTCCCAGCCAAGCTCCTTCTTGGCAAGTGTAGCGTCTGAGTAGCATGTTGCGATGTCGCCAGGACGTCTGTCCTTGATCACATATGGAACGTCATGTCCGCATGCCTTGCTGAATGCCTTGATAACGTCGAGAACGCTGTAGCCATTTCCTGTTCCGAGGTTGTATACCTTAACTCCAGGATTCTCCTTGATCTTGTTGATAGCCTTTACATGGCCAACTGCAAGGTCTACTACATGAATGTAATCTCTCACACCTGTTCCGTCCGGTGTGTCATAATCATTGCCAAATACTCCAACGCTCTCAAGCTTGCCGATGGCAACCTGTGCAACGTATGGAAGAAGGTTGTTAGGGATTCCCTTTGGATCCTCACCGATAAGTCCGCTCTTGTGAGCTCCGATTGGATTGAAGTAACGGAGAAGAATCACGTTCCACTCTGGATCTGCTGTGTGGAGGTCTGTGAGGATCTGCTCGATCATCCACTTTGTCCAGCCGTATGGGTTTGTAGGTGTTCCCTTTGGACACTCCTCTGTGATAGGGATAAATGCAGGATTGCCGTATACTGTTGCTGATGATGAGAAGATGATGTTCTTGCATCCGTTCTTTCTCATAACCTCGCACAGATTGAGGGTTCCTGTGATGTTGTTCTGATAATACTCAAGTGGCTTTACAACTGACTCGCCAACTGCCTTGAGTCCTGCAAAATGTATTACGCAGTCAGGCTTCTCATCTGCAAATATCTTGTCCATAGCTTCCTTGTCAAGGATATCTGCCTTGTAGAATGTGAGATCCTTTCCAGTGATCTCCTTGATCCTGTCTACTGCCTTCTCGCTGGCATTGTAAAGGTTGTCGAGAATGACTACCTCGTAGCCTGCATTAAGCAGCTCAACACATGTATGACTTCCTATATAACCTGCTCCGCCTGTTACTAAAATCTTCATAATGTTTTTCCTCCTTTATGATACTGTGATTCATAACCATCTGCCGGACACCTGTGCCTTTTGGGGCACTGTTCATGTCTTGCGCAAATGTCAATCACCAGTTTATAAACATTTTTATTTTGCAATGACGTTTTCTCCAACACTATACCACTACATCCTGTTATGCACAATGAAATGTGGCATTAATAAATATTAGTTCTGGAATACGTCTGTCACAGATACACATATATTATTGCATTTGTAGTGCACACTATATTACTGTGCATTCACATAATCTACAAACTTGAGGAATGCAGCCTTTCCGGCCTCATCTCTCTTGTAAACGCCTGCACACTCAAGGATCTTGGCGAATACATCACCGATCTCATCCTGAAGGATCTTGTGTACGTTGTCTGCATTTATGTCGTACTTTCCGATGAAAGTCTGTACCCAGTCATAGTGCTTTGCGATATTCTCGTGGGCCTTGATGTCTCCACCTGCCACAAGTACCTCTGCCAGCTCTTCCATCTCACCCTTGAGTCTTGCAGGAAGTACCGCAAGTCCCATAACCTCAATGAGTCCGATGTTCTCCTTCTTGATGTTGTGGTACTGCTCCCATGGATGGTAAAGTCCAAGTGGATGCTCCTCTGTGGTGATGTTGTTACGAAGGACTAAGTCCATCTCGTACTTGCCATCTCTCATTCTTGCGATAGGAGTGATAGTGTTGTGTTTTTCGCCATCTGTCTCAGCGAATATGTACTCATCCTCATCTGTGTAACCTCTCCATGCACCGAGGATCTTGTCTGCAAGATCTATGATCCTGTCCGGATTCTCTCCGTCAAGTCTGATGACTGACATAGGCCACTTTACGATTCCTGCCTCTACATCCTCATATCCTGCAAATGTAACCTTTGTCTCTACAGGTGCCTTTGTCATGGCAAATGTATAACGTCCGCCCTGGAAGTGATCGTGTGTGAGGATAGATCCACCTACTATAGGAAGGTCTGCATTTGATCCCAGGAAGTAATGAGGGAACTGACCCACAAATGAGAAGAGCTTCTGGAATGTCGCCTTCTCTATCTTCATAGGAATGTGCTGTCCGTTGAACACGATACAGTGCTCATTGTAGTATACATATGGAGAATACTGGAATCCCCACTTGCTTCCATTTACCTCTATAGGGATGATCCTGTGGTTCTCTCTTGCCGGATGATTGATCCTTCCAGCATATCCCTCGTTCTCCATGCAAAGCTGGCACTTTGGATATGATGACTGTGACATGGTCTTGGCAAGGGCGATCATCTTCGGATCCTTCTCAGGCTTTGAGAGGTTGATGGTGATATCGATATCACCGTACTCTGTAGGCTTAACCCACTTGATATCCCTTGCGACTCTGTATGTTCTGATATAATCTGTAGCTCTGCTGAGCTTGTAGTAGAAGTCTGTCGCCTCCTCTGGGGACTTTGCATACTTCTCTCTGAATGTCTTTATGATCTGGCTTGGCTTTGGAACCAGTGCGTTCATGATCTTGGTGTCGAACAGATCTCTGAGGACGACTGAATCCTCTGCGATAAGTCCGTTTCCCACTGCGTAATCCAGGATACCCTTGAGGCATGCCTCAAGCTTCTCCGGTGTATCTATAGCAGGCACCTCACCTGGCTCCTCATAGCTGTCCTTCTTCAGCATCTCAAGGATGGTGTTGGTCGTATATATTCTGTCCTCTTCTTCTATCAGCTCATTTGCAATTCCGTACTCAACAAGCTGTTTGATGTTTGTATCTATCATTGTAACCCTTCTTTCCTTATATCTATCTCTACACTTTTTTCTCCGCAACGGGGCGGGAACACCAGCCATTAGAATTCGTAGTTACTCAACTACTTTGATTCCGCCGTAAGGCCTTACCTTGAGGACGTGGCATGCGCCCTCTCCGAAGATCGACTCTATGTTCTTCTTGTACTCAGCAACAGCCGCATTCTTGACAAATGCCTGGATGGTTCCAGCAAATCCGCCGCCGTGTACTCTGCACACACCATTGTCGCCGATGAACTTCTCTGAGAATCCAAGTGCTATTGATACGTTCTGTGTGAGTGGATCCTTTGCGCTGTATATGTTCTGAAGAAGCTTGAATGATGAATCTCCGCTTCTCTTTATAACATCGAGGAAATGGTCAAATTCCTGATTCTCAAGTGCTGCAACACCCTCTGCAACTCTGTCCTGCTCTGTGTAGAAGTGAAGTGCTCTGAGAACGGCTCTGTCATTTACCTTGCCGCTGGCTCTCATCTCACCAACCTTGCTGAGGAAATCCTCCTCTGAAACTCTGCTGAGGAGTTCCTCGCCGAAGTAATTTGCAACCTGCTTCATCTCTGCAGGGATCGCTGCGTAATCGTCTGTGAGGTCTGCATGTGAACCCTTTGTATCAACGATACACAGGCTGTACTGATGAGCCTCGAAATCAACAGGTACCTGCTTGATAACAGGATTGGCCTTGTCGAAGAAGTCGATATATATAAGTCCACCGACTGCACATGCCATCTGATCCATCAGTCCGCATGGCTTGCCGAAGTAAACATTCTCTGCATACTGTCCGATCTTCGCAACATCTACAGATGAAACTCTCATCTCGTTGTAGAGACCTGAAAGGATAGTTCCTATAAGGCTCTCAAATGCTGCTGATGATGACATTCCTGCTCCCATGAGCACGTCGCTTGTCACAAATGCTGTGAATCCGCCTACCTTGAATCCGTAATCTCTGATTCCTGCAACAACACCATTGATAAGCGCTGTTGTCGTTCCCTCAAGTGCAGGATCCTGCTCGATATCATTTACATTGATAACTTCCTTTGGCATATCGTCTGACACGAGCTCGATCACTCCGTCCTCTCTAGGTGCCACAACTGCTATGGCATCAAGGTTGATAGAAGTTGCAAGTACATGTCCGTTCTGATGGTCTGTGTGGTTTCCACATACCTCACTTCTTCCAGGAGCGCTGTAGATGGCAACCTCCTGATCTCCGAACAACTCTGCAAATTTATCAAGTGCCTTTACATATCTTTCCCTGTTGTATGGGATCATATCCTTGTCAAGATAGATCTGTGCAAGCTTCTCATCAAACTCTCCACCTGCGATAATTTCCTTTAATTCTGCGATTTTCTTCATTGTCTGTAACTCCACCTTTCTCCATTTTTTATATTTTCTCTTAATGTCCGTTCTTTCGTTGTCCATATTGCGCACATTTTCTGCGCTACTTCGTTGCGCTTCTTGCTTTCTGAAACCAATTCTATAACACTATATGCATTTTGAACATGGCATAGCGTTGCAAATATATGTCCATTTGTTAGATTGTTTTATTTTATGTGTTGCATGCGGTACACGGTTCTGTTATTCTTATCATGGCTGATGACATTGCCAGGCAGCCAAATCTACTATTATATTTATCAAGGGAAAATTATGGAAAATAAGATCGTAATGGAATTCCCCCAGGAGAATGACACCGACCTCTACCTGAATGTGTTCGGGCATTCGATAACCGAACCGCTGCACAAGGCAGGCCCTGCGGTCAAGACATTCTACCTTATACATTTTGTACTTGAGGGGGAGGGTGACTTCTATGTGAAGGGCGCCCACTATCATTTGAAAAAGGGACAGGGGTTCCTCATCGAACCGGACACCCCCGCCACATATATATCGGACGAACACCATCCATGGCGTTATGTATGGTTCGGTTTCTCGGGCAGATGCGCCCACGACACGCTGAGCAGTATCGGGCTCACCCAGAACCAGCCAATCTTCACCTGTGAGGATGGAGACAAATTGAAAAAATACGTGTTCGACATGCTTGCCCACAACACATCAGACCACGCCGACCACTACAGACTCATGGGTATGCTGTACCTCGCCCTGTCCGTAATCGCAAATGCACAGAAGAACAAGCTGGAGGCTCCATCGGGAAATGCCTACGTGAACCACGCCATCTCCTACATCCAGAACCACTACAGTATGCCGATGAAGGTTGAAGAGCTGTCGGACTACGTGGGCATCAACAGGAGCTACTTCTCGGATCTGTTCAAACAGTACACCGGAATGAGCCCTGTAAAATACCTGCAGAATTTCCGCATAACAAAAGCCCAGCATATGCTTACCATATCTGAGCTTTCTGTTGAGAGTATTGCATTTTCATGCGGTTATCAGTCCGCCGAGGCATTCCACAAGATCTTCCGCAAGACCACCGGCATGTCGCCCAATGCCTACCGGCAGGAGAAGCGCCAGAGAACGCTCTCAAGTCAGGAGACCATGAACAACAACAGACCAGATTATATCGAGACTGATGACGAACTGTAAAGGGAAAGCCGTCTTAGCATAAGCGATAATCCATATCTGTACTGTTTGCAATCACGTTCAACTACCCTCATTTCGACTCGTTTCTATATGCATGCGGCTCCACCCGCGATAAGAGCGGTGCGGTCTCCGCCTTGCATCGAAACGTCGAAACTCGGTCGTTTTCACTATCGATTTGCAAACAGTACAGATATGGAATTTATCGTCTTCATGCTAAGACGGTTTTTTATTATCTTATAAAATTAGTTTGGTTTCCACGCTCTGTGTCTGGGAGTGCCACGCCTGCTGCCTTTCCGGCCTCAAAGCATTTGAGCATCCACGCAAGATTCCTTGCAAGGTTTCTCATGGTCTGCATGCCCTCCGCATCCAGCTCAGCCTCTCCAGGCACGCGTCCGTGTACAAGATTCCAGTATGTAGAACCAGCCACAGGCATCTGTGATATTCCAAAGTATTTGTTCATCACATCGAATGATGCTGATGTTCCACCACGTCTTGCAACTGCCACCGATGCACCCGGCTTGAATGCAAATGCACGGCCGCTGCTGTAGAATACTCTGTCGAGGAATGACTGCACACGTCCGCTTGGATGAGCATAGTATACAGGTGTTCCAAATACCAGTCCGTCTGCTTCCTTTGCTTTGGCAACAAATTCATTGACCTTGTCGTCATCAAACACACAACCCTTGTCCGTACACTGACCACAGCCTATGCAGTCTCTCAGCGGAGCTGCTCCGATCTGGAATATCTCATAGTCTATTCCCTCTTTCTTAAGCTGCTCGCCTACCTCGTAAAGTGCTCGATATGTATTGCCCTGCGGTTTCGCACTTCCATTCAACATTAAAACCTTCATATTCAGTTCCTCCAATCATTTATAAATCATTTGTCTGTCACTTATCAGTATCTCTTTTTTCTTTTATATATTTGACTAAAAATATTATCGCCAGTACAAGCAAAACGCTGACACAGAATATCGTCACACCCATGGAATACACTGACTTTTTTATCAGCTTAGCCACCACAAAAACTATAGCCAAAATTACAAAGCATATTGATTTGTATAAATTGCTGCTCACGTTTTATCCCTCCATGTTACTTGCCACTGCCACCACACACATGGCAGTTCCTTCTATATTATATATACACTTAATGATAAATTTTTTCCAGCTATTTATCAACGCCTGATCGACTTCCTGTACTCCATCGGCGACATCCCCTTTTCTTTCTTGAACACCCTGCTGAAGTAGAGTGGGTTGTCGTATCCCACAATCTTGGCGATCTCTGTCATGTTATAGTCAGAGCTCTCGAGAAGCATCTGGGCATTGGCCACTCGTTTCGCCATGATGTACTGTATGGGCGTGGTGCCGATGCGCTGTCGGAAATTCCTTATAAACCAGCTCACGCTCATGTTATGCTCATTTGCATACTCCTCCACCACTATCTCTTCGTTATAATGCTCTCCAAAATATCCCGCTGCACGGTCCATTTCCTCCGCCATGGCTGACACAGTCTTGGAATCATCTTGTCCCTGCTGCCTGTGCACTGAGATAAGTATCTGTCTGAATATGTATTCCAGCATCTCCTCGTAGTCATCCCGGCAAAGCTGCAGTTCCTGTATCATCTGCCTGAACAAAGTTCTGTATTCCGCGTGATCTCCACCATAGAACATATTCACCTCGTCATTTATTCCGTATCGCCTGAGTATCTGCTTCACCTCTCCCCCGGTGAAATGCACCCAGAACACCTCCGTATGTTCGTCTCCGTAATACACATACCTCTGCATCTGTCTCGGCCTGTATATCACCATGCTTCCGGGACAGGCGATCACATCCCGCCCGTCTATCTCAAAATGTGCCTTTCCCGCCGCCACATATATGAGCTGATAATCCTTACGCCCTTTAGGTCTGTAGGTCGTAAACTCCTTCTGTGTATACAGCTTGTACGTTCCGCAGCTTGTGACTATGAGCGGTCTGCTCTTGTCCACTATGTCGAGCAGGGAGTTGTGAAGATATGCTGAGTTTGTATACATGTGTGGCTCCTTTCTTTTGATTGGTGTATTAACCATTTCTTTTTGTCTGTGTCACTTTTTACCTGTGTCACTTTTTTGTCTGCGGCGTTCTATCACTTCTACTATCTGTCCACTATTTTCTATGGTGTAATCGCTCATCCTGTATGATCTGATTCTCTCATTTATCATCACCGGAACGATGTACCCATTTCGTGCAAGTGCAGCGCACCTGTTGATGATCGTCTTGTTCGTGACACCTATATTTCTGCTCACCTCTATAGGGGTAAATTCATACAGCCTGTTTCTTATGGTGTATTCAAGCATATCTCTCTCCCGGACGGAAAGATGCGATAATCCTCCTGCTATATCCTCATCCCGTATCTCCAGTGACAACTGTCTGACCTTTGTCGAATACAGCTCCACCATCCTCAGGAAATAACTTATCCATATCTCCGGGTGCGGCGGATTGTCTCGTCCTGAATAATACAATGCGGGTAGTCCCATCTGAAGTTTGTCATAATATTCCTCAGAATCGTATGCAAAATATTCCTCCAAAGACCCTATTCCGCCAAATCCATATCCGTAATAATCCAGTATATATCCCGACATAAGCCTTGCTGTTCTGCCATTTCCATCCTCAAATCCATGTATAGTGACAAGCTGGTAATGCACTATCGCTGCCACAATGAGAGGATGGTCATCTGTCGTATTGACATACTCTACAAGCTCGTCCACAAGCTCCGGTACCTCACTGTATTCCGGCGGAATATAGTCAGCTTCGCCTGTCTCAGAGTCATACACCGCAAATATAAATCCCGGCGGCATAGCCCCTCTAAAGCCTATCTTCTCACTGGACGCCCCTTTTTCTACTAACGCCTGAACCTGAAGAATTAAATCTTTGGAAAATTTCGTTTTTTCCTGCAGCTTCTGTTCCAGGAAATTGAGCGCCAGATAATAATTGCGCACCTCCTGCTCCGGTTTCATAAAATGCCTGTGACTGTCATCATCTATTGCCCTCTCCACCTGAGCCTCAGTGAGAGGATTGCCTTCAATCTTATTGGAGGCATAGGAGCTCTTCTTCTTAGAAAGCTTGCGGAATTTATTACGGCTCACCTCAGGAATGACTGTGGCATCAGTATTAAATCGATTTTCTTCTATATTAACTATCTGTTTTAAAATTTCATTTGTCAGCACCGAATGTATCATCGCTTCGCCTCCCTATATTGTTCCAAAGCCGATTGTGATTCAATGATTATATCATGCCCCAACTTATTTTTACACTATTATTTCACTATTTTTACACTATTTTGGAGCGTGTGCGGACACGGCATTTGGCATGGTTATAGAT
>CAVCCL010000031.1:0-22059 GCA_963600665.1 Bifidobacterium catenulatum
TACTCCACCGACTGATTGTTATAGTGATCATGTCCGCAGAACATCGCCTTGGTGCTTCCTAGTTCTACCGCGGTGTCAAACAGCTTGCTCTCATATTTTGAACAGCATATTTTATCGATCATCTTTTCGCCCAGTTCTCCATAGTAATACTTTACCTCGTCACTGCCTGCCTCAAGCAGATCATTTGCCTCCTTGTACTCTCTGAGTGGAATATGAAAAAACAACATGGACGGCACAGTATATCCCGCCTCATCGGAGAGTTTTATAACCTGCTGCCTGTACCAGTCTACCTGATCATCGTGAATGTAATCATATTCATTTATCCTGCCTGCTCCCTCAACATAATCATTTGAATCAAGCAGGAACAGCGCCTGTCTGAGGGAGCCATCTGTATTTCTTATCTCGATGAGCTGATTGCTTCTGCCATATATATCCGGCTGTGTGTAGGGATACAGAAGGTTGCCCGAACTCTTGAACGACAGACTTTTCATCAGCGAATCAAATTCAGCCTCATCAAGAGTCGCCATGTCCTCCGTGTCGTGATTTCCATATGTAAACGCCCATGGAATACCTGTATTTCTCATAAAATTTGCAAACTGCATGATAGGAGCGTTGTTATTCAGTGAGAACGACATAATACCCATAGGGAATACAAGATCTCCCGTGACTATGACAAGATCTGGCTTTGTGTAATTTATCAGTGCATAACACGCCTCAAGTGCCTTGATATCCTTCACTGAAGAAAATACACTTCCACCCAAATGTATATCCGTGAGCTGCAAAACCTTAAAATCATCGTCATCGGCTGTTATCGTATATACTCCGTTGGCATCGTCATATTCTATCTTCTCCACTTTATCTGCCACCTTTGCCACTGTGTCGATATAAGGCTGTATAACATATATGTTCATCGACATCACATTGTAAAGCAGAACCGAGATACTGAGTACCGATACAAATACAATCCTCTTCACATTTACCGTGATATTTCTGAATACTATCGCCTTCCTGGCGGTAAGATCGTACACTATACACAGGATAAAATATACGACAGCCAGAATTGCAAGCCAGTTCATATAGAACTCCGGCCTGATTATTATCAGAACAACAAACACTACTATCCAGTAAGCTGCTGCCACCAGTCCAAGTAATCTGCATTTTGTAGCAAATGATTCTCTGCGTCTTTCCACAAAATAAATATCTGTAAGTCTTTTGCAAAGTAAGTTCTTAAAAAGAAAGAATACTACGAGCTCTGCAATATTGCTAATGACTGTGAGCTGCTGGCATACATCGCTCCATGTGTACGCCGACATCATAACAGCACGCACAAGCATGGATACAACATATGCACACATGCCTACCGACAACAGCATAGTATTTATCAATTTCTTGGAGTATTTGTCATTATTATCGCAGAAGAACTTCCTGACACCCGGTTCATAACTCTTTCTGCTATAGTCCGTCTCTTTCAGATAGCGTCTTTTTCTTCTTGTGACCAGTGCCAGGATGCCACAAAGGCAGGCGATAATCACTGTGTTAAAGATCACTGTTCGCGGTGAATATTGACAGACATCCATCCACAGGCACTCAAATATCATGGCGATACATATACACTGCGCATATATGTACCACCTTGCCTTTCGCCAGATGGCTTTTGCATCTTTTTCTGTACACGCGCCATCGTCGGTTATCTTCAATTCAACTTCATCTGTCCGAATTCCGGCGGCATCGCACACACTCTCCAAAGACCGGCAATTCGATATTATATCTATGCCTTTATCAAATTCCTGATCCTCAGTTTCAGCTATTTTTTCCGTAAGATTCTCTCTGACATTTTCTCTGAGCAGCTCCTCTTTTTGAGAAAATGGATATCTGTCAAAAAATTTGTCGACAATGCCATGTATTATATCTCTCATACGGATAATTTTCCTTTCCCACATCTTTAGTTCGTATAATATACACCATACGCAGGCTCATATTGACTAATTAACAGCTTACTCCTCCGGCTCCTTGCACACATCCACCCAGTCGACAGCCCCGGATGCATCCTCAAGCTCGGAGATGGTGAGGTTCACCGCACTATGGTCATTACCCGCCGCAGGGAATACTCTCTCATATCTCTTGAGGCTCTCATCGAGGTACACCTCTATGCCCGGATTTATGCCGAATGGACACACGCCGCCCGGT
Source organism: Bifidobacterium catenulatum (assembly GCA_963600665.1). Lineage (GTDB taxonomy): Bacteria > Bacillota > Clostridia > Lachnospirales > Lachnospiraceae > Coprococcus. The sequence continues at coordinate 2,188 of CAVCCL010000031.1, forward strand.
GCATGTCCAACAAGCTCCTCCACGCTGTCAAATGGCACCATCTTTGCCTTGACGTGGAATCTGTCTCTGTATTTCCTGTTGTCAACTCTGGCTGTACCCTCGGTGAGGATGAGCACGGTCTTGTCATCCTGTATAAATGCCATTGTCTTGGCTATCATGCCCGGCTCAACTCCTAGTGCCTCCGCTGCCATGGCAACAGTTGCCGTTGGCGCATCCATTAGTATAATTTTGTCTCCATATCCTTTATCTTTAAGAAACTTTTCTGCTTTTTCCAGTGACATGTCTGTATGTCCTCCTATTGTATATTTATAAACATTTCAAGCTCTATATTCCAACACTTCTTCCATTTTCTTTCTAGGCCGCATCTCCGGATCCTCCGCAGCGTACCCAACCGAGACAACACTTATAAGCTGATCCTCCGTTCCTATACACTTCACAAGCTCCGGGTAGGCGAAGCAGGTATTTGCGATCCACAGCGTACCAAGACCATGGGCTGTCGCCTCAAGCAGCATGTTCTGGATAGCCGCGCCTATGGAAAGGCTGTCACATATCTCCGCTATCCTGTGATCTGTGTCTATTTCCTCATATGGAGTTCTGCCATTTGTGTTGAGGACAGCTATAAGAACCGGCGCCTCCCGCATAACTCTGAGCGTATTGTCCGCGTCCGCATGACCGCACGTCCATCCTGGGAGTATGGTCTGACCGGACTTTTCTCTTGCAAGCCCCGCCTCCATGGCATCGCAGATCTCTTCTTTCGCATCGCCTGTGTATACTATGAACTTCCACGGCTGTCTGTTCTTTGCCGATGGTGCTGCGACCGCCGCCTCGATAAGCTTCCTTACTATCTCCAGATCAACTGGTGTGTCTTTAAATTTCCTGATACTGCGTCTTTTGTCTATGCTATCTCTTACTTCCATGTCTGCCTCCGTAAATATATGTATGTAAACTACCACGAATCACAAATCTTATATCTATATTTCCATAACCATGCACTCCTCAGATGCCTTAAATCCCATAGATTCATACAGCGGTCTACCGCTTTCCGTGGCATCAAGGCTTATCTCCGTGGCACCATGTGCACGCGCATCCTCTATAAGCATATTTACAAGCTGTCTGGCAATTCCTTTCCTCAGATATGCGCTTTCCGTATATACATTCATAAGATGTGCACGCTTTCCTGATGGATGAGAAAATGTCGGCATGACTTCAATATAAGACATACTGGCACACGCCACACATCTTCCGCCATCGACAGCCACAACAGTTGTCTGATCACCTTCAAGGAAATACCTTCTGCTGCTTGCCACAAAATTCTCATCAAATATATAACCATCTGGAAGGTCATTGACTATCCTAAGCATGGACAATCTGACATCCATCAGCATATTTATATCATTTGCATCTGTCACTCTATACTCCATAATACCCCCTAAATAAACCTTGACATTTGCTGACCTCCTGTTATAATAACACAAGTCGGACGGTATGTTGAATATTAATATACCTTGCAAGGTGTTCTGCAGATGCAGGATTCCCGGATGGAACATGAATTGCGATATAAATGAGATCAGAATTTTCATGAGCCAGATAAGATGCTTTATCTTATCTGGCTCTTTTTTTGTGAAATGAAAGGAGATTTACAAATGGACCTGTTAAGAGACGATCTGAAAAAGCTTTACTTCAAATTCCTCATCCCTTCCCTTGGAAGCGCCATGGTCATGTCTATATACACCCTGACTGATGCCATCGTCATCGGCAAAGGTGTTGGAGCTGATGCCCTGGCTGCTCTGAGCATCACAACCCCTCTGCTGTGCATACTTATGTCAACCGGTATTCTCTTCGGAGTTGGCGGCTCGGTACAGATGAGCGTTCACAGAGGAAGCGGCAACACAGTGAAATCTAACCGTTATTTCACCGTGTCATTCATGATGATCGCGGCAATCACCGCACTATTATGGATATTGTATGGAACCTGTATGCCATCACTGCTGAGGCTCATGGGCGCAAATGATACTCTGTACCCATATGCCATGTCATACATGCACTATATCAACCTGTTCCTGCCGGTTGCAGTTTTCTCCAACTTTATTGCTATATTTGTAAGGGCTGACAACGATCCGAACCGCGCCATGGCCGGTGTACTGCTTGGCGGAGTGTTCAATATCGTGATGGACATCGTTCTGGTATTTCCTCTGAAGAGAGGAATCGGTGGAGCTGCTCTTGCCTCTGTTATCGGAATGCTGATACAGGTGCTTGTCGCCTCATCGCATTTTCTCAGCAAGAAGAATGGGCTGCACTTCATTAAGCCACACAGGCTCATGCACAGCATGAAGAATATCGTGACAGCCGGTATTCCAAGCTTCTTCAATGAATTTGCAAATGGCTTTATAGTTCTGCTGTTCAACATACAGATATTGAAATACTGCGGTGAGAATGCCCTGTCCATATACAGCGTCATATCCAACTGCGTCATACTGTTCAACTCTCTGTTCACAGGAGTGGGACAGTCCGTGCAGCCTGTTATCTCAACCAACTATGGCGCAAATAACACCGACAGAATAAAAATCATAAAAAGAATGGCTTACATCACCATCCTGATCATGGGAGCGCTATTCTCACTTCTTGGAATACTTTTCCCAAGGATGGTCTGTAGTGTATTTATAGATATGAATGAAAGCCTCGGTGTAATAGCCGATCTTGGCATCAGGGCATACTTCTTTGCATTTGTGCCATTCGGAATCAATCTGATGACCTCCTACTACCTTCAGGCCATACTGAAATCCGGACAGTCACTGTGTATATCACTGCTCCGAAACATCATACTCAGCAGCGTGTGTATACTGACGTTCCCTGTTCTGATCGGAGGTAACAGTCTGTGGTTCGTGGCACCTGTGATCGAGGCTGTGACTTTAATCGTCAGTCTGGTATTTCTGGCACGAGAGTCCAAGAGGTAGGGATATCATTACATGGATATGCAAATCAGCCGATATAAGATATAATGGATGTGTTGACTTTAACAAATCGGAATTTGTAAAGGAGGAGAAATAATTTTATGACTTTTGAAGATATGTTTAATCGTTTCTTCTCAAAGGGGAAGCCATATAAAGAAGTTCGTTCGTAAAAAATATTGATGAAAGGACGAACTATATATGGAATATGTAAAATTGAATAATGGTATAGAAATGCCAATGGTTGGTTTTGGAGTATTTGAGATTCCAGCAGAGCAGACAGCACAATGTGTATTTGATGCAATAGAGTGTGGCTATCGTTTAATTGATACTGCACAGGCTTATTATAATGAAACAGAGGTTGGTGAAGGGATTCAGAATGCAATTCAAAAGTTGGGCATAAAACGAGAAGATATTTTTCTGACAACAAAGGTCTGGGTGACAGAATTTGGATACGAAAAAACCAAAGCATCAGTAGAGGAATCAATGAGAAAGTTGAAAACTGATTACATTGATCTTGTATTGATTCATCAATGCCTGTCAGATTATTACGGAGCATATCATGCCTTGGAGGATATGTATGAAGAAGGTAAAATTAAAGCAATAGGTATTTCTAATTTCAGTGCTGAGAGAATGGCAGATATTGCAACCTTTAATCGAATTGTACCTGCGGTTAATCAGGTGGAAACGCATATGTTCTGGCAACAGTATGGACTTCATGACTGGATGGAGAAATATAATATTCAGCATGAAGCATGGGGACCGCTTGCACAACATCGTCTGAAAGAAGTAATGGAGCATCCGATAGTAAAAGAAATTGCGGATAAATATGGAAAAACTCCAGCACAGATAGCACTTCGTCATCATGTGCAGAGGGGAATTGTTGTTATTCCTAAAAGTGTCCATAAGGATCGTATGAAGCAAAATCTGGATATTTTTGATTTTAAGTTATTTGAAGAGGATATGGAGCAACTCAAGAAACTTGATGAAAATAAATCTATGTGGGCAGAATACGATGATCCAATGATTGTACAGTATGCTATGGAAGAATAGGGGAATATGCAATCAGCAAATTCGGTCGGATTGATGTACTTGTGAATAATGCTGGCATCATGCCGGCATCGTTCCTTGTGAAGAACTGTACAGATGAATGGGACAGAATTATTGATATAAACATAAAAGGAATTCTTTATAATATAGGAGCTGTGCTTCCACATATGAGAAAACAGAACTCCGGACATATCATAAATATTTCGTCAAACGCTGCTTATACGTAAATAAGTCCATATTCTACCGTGTATTGCATGACGAAACATGCTGTTAAAAACATCAGTAATGGATTACGTCAGGAGGAGGCAATCGCTGGTTCTAAAATCAGAGTAACAGATATAGGACCGGGAATGGTTGATAATATGTAACCGCCAAGTTTTCTCAGGACAGGGCGGAATAATAAATTAGCAGGCAGTCTTATAATTAAACTGCCTGCTATCTTTTATCTGATCTGTTTGCGCAAAATTCACAGCCACCGCTCTGTCCAATACAGTCTCTACAATCAGAATCTACCTCAAACACATCTTCATCCGCGATCAGATATGTTCCAACAAGACTCATCTTCGGTGACATACGCTCACCATTCCATGACACGCCAACCTGTGATGCATCCATAAGTCCTAGCAGCTCAGGTATGGTGTCCATACTCATTCCGTAATATCCCGGTCCAAATGACGGGCTGCAATACCGCTTCTCGTATACGCTGTTCTTTCTCTCAAGGTATCCTTGCACCCACACTCTGACGACATCCATACACGCCACTTGAAATGCTTCCAGGTAATACTGCTCAAGAACTGAACCAGCGCGCTCAAGATCAACCTCCGGCGCATGGAATACATATAAGTATCCTTTTTCAACGCCGGCTGTATCAATCTGTTCAAGCACATTGCACGCTATCTTTTTATTTCCAAATTCCAGATATCCTTTGTGGACACATTCCCCTGCAAACGGCTGTAAAAGTACAGATACTTTCGGGCAATCCGAATCTGCTTCCGTGCAATCACGAGCTGCTGTAAGGGATCCAGACAAGACACTGTCCACCATATGGTCAGCCACCAGTCTGTGTTCCGCCCGCATATCTTCATCCATATCTTCTATATGCGCGATCTGCGCCAGCCTGTCCTTGATCTTGCTTTCCAGTTTTCTCAGATCGACCCGCAGCAATTCCTCCTGCCTGCCCAGATGTATAATCACTTTGTCATACATCTCGGGTCTGTGCACTACCAGACAGGAGCTGCAGTCCTTTATCCGCTGTCCACGCCCTGTTATTATATATTCCGGGGAACCTATGCAGTTATCATCGAGATATAAAGGGCAATAACAGAACAGGCAGTTAAAATTCTCCTCGTCCTGCCCCTTATGACATGGAAAGAACTGACATTCCTTATTCTGGAAAAATCTATAACTGTTATTACTCATAAATTACTTTGCCCTGTTCTTTGATGCTCCCATGAACATAACAAATGGAACTATGATTCCGACTATCATCATGATAACTGCAATGGCCTTGCTGTCACCTGTCACGATGGACACAATGCCGCCCACTATGGCAAGTATGAGCAGAAAAGCCGCCCACACAACTATCGCAGATGCCTTTGACACCTTGTTGCTTCCGGCTATGCCAAATATACCACCAACAACCGCTGCAAGTGACACTATTCCAACTACAACACCGCAGACCACTGCCTTGGATGATGGATCGTCAGCAAGCACCAGCTTCGCTATATCGTAATATCCTGCATTTACAAGTCCCCATATAAGCATGATGACGGATGACACCGCAACCATACCCTTTCCAGGTAATTTCTCCATACATATACTCCTTTTCCAGTATTTTATATTCTGTCAGCATGTTATCACTGCCGTCTACTTCCTGCTCCACACATAGCAGAACGCCTGTGTTCTCGCTGCAAACTTCTCAGTCTTAAGCAGCTCTCTGACCTCAGCCTTTGTGTACCAGCCAGGTGTGATCTCTTCCAAAGTTGATGTGCTCGGCTTGAACTCGCCTCTCGCCTTGCCCACCACGCACATATTTGTCTCATTTGAAAATCCGACAGCGCTGTAGCTTGTACCAATAGTGTCAGTGATCTCGTATAATTCAAGCCCTGTCTCCTCCATAAGTTCACGCTTTGCGCTGATCTCAGGGGTCTCGCCCGGATCTATAAGTCCGGCAGGGAAATTATATACCCACTCACCTGGTGCCAGTCTGAATTCTCTGTCTATCAGGATCTTCTCATCATTCTCATCAGTGGCTATGATGACAACCGCATCAGCCGCTTTTCCGTGAAGCCCCTCAAAATCTGTGATATCGCCATTTCTGCTTATCATCTCATAATTTTTCAGGATACCATCGACCGTCTCGTACTTCACATCATATCTTGTGATGAACTTGCCCTGTTCCTTCTTCTCAATTCCTACAAATTTCATGTTTCTCTCCACTAATTTTGTTCAGCTTTTTTATTTGCAAAGCTCTGCAACTACCTGGTTGATGACCTTGCCGTCAGCCTTGCCCTTAAGCTCTGCCATGACTGCCTTCATGATCTGTCCCTTGTTCTTGGTTGCGATCACATCAGCAAACTTTGTTGTGAGTATCTCTCTGACCTCATCCTCTGACAGAAGCTTTGGCGCATACTCGTTGAACACGTCATATCTTGCCTTGTACTGCTCAAGCAGATCTGTTCTGTCTGCAGGGCATGTGTCGATCTGCTCCTTCACGGACTTGATCTCCTTGAGGATAACGCTGTCAACTATGTCCTCTGGTATATTGTCTCTGCAGCCGTTGTCGATTCCAACCTTCTTAACTGCTGATACGAGAGATGATATACTGTCCTTTCTCTCCTTATCTCTTGCCTTCATTGCTGCTATCATGTCCTTCTGTAAAACTTCGAGTGTCATTTTTTATTCCTTCTTTCTTAAAATTGTTATCTTGTATTTGTCAGTTTGATCTGCGTGTCATGAATAACCTCATTGCTTTACCACACTTTAAGTATCTCATTAAGATTCTTCTGTATTCCGGCAGCAACCTCCGGCTTATTCATGGAGTACACATGTATATGCTTTACTCCATTTGCCATGAGATCTATGATCTGGTCTGTGGCATATGCGATTCCTGCCTGTCTCATGGCAGCCTCTGTATCGCCAAATGCATCCACGATGCTCTTGAATCGCTCAGGCACGTTACAGCCTGAAAGCTTCACCGCATTCTTGACCTGAACCCTCTTCGTGATCGGCATGATGCCCGGTATGATCGGAACTGTTATTCCCGCCTCTCTCACTCTGTACATAAAGTTAAAGAATATATTGTTGTCGAAGAACATCTGGGTGGTGAGATAGTCACAGCCTGCATCGACCTTCTTCTTAAGTCCCGCTATATCATCATGCTTATTTGCAGAGTCAGGATGAACCTCCGGGTAGCAGGCACCGCCCACACAGAAATCTCCGGTCTCCTTGATGAGCTCCACCAGCTCAGATGCATGTGAAAACTCAGTAAATACCTGTCCATCGTAGTTCTTAGGTATATCACCCCGAAGTGCAAGTATGTTCTCTATCCCTGCACTCTTCATCTCTGCGAGCGCGTTCCTTATTCCATCCTTGCTGGCACACACGCATGTGAGATGTGCTATGGTCGGAACATCGTACTTCTCCTGGATCTCACTGGCAAGCTGTATGGTATGTCCCTTTGTACTTCCGCCAGCTCCATATGTGACGCTCATGTAGTCAGGCTTAAGCGCTGCTATGCCAAGTGCCGCAGCCTCAACATCCGCAAAGTCTGTATCTTTCTTTGGCGGGAACACCTCAAATGAAAGTGTTGCCTTATCCTGTGTTATCAAATCTTTTATCTTCATGTACTACCTCTGTATATTTATCTATTTCTATATATTTCATGCCAGGCTATGTTGTATCCAGCCCAGATATATAATTCTGCTTTCTCCGAACCGGCTTGCATCACTCATACTTACAGCTCTTCAAGCAGCGCAGGGATCTCCATAAGAGCTTTTATCTCATAATCCGGATGTATATCCGTCGCCTGCTGGCCGTCCGGGTTGAACCATATCGTTCTTATCCCAGCATTTATTCCGCCCTGTATATCAGATGTCAGACTGTCTCCTATGATGACTGTCTCAGATTTCTCTATCTCCGGCCGCCTGCCAAAGCAGTAATCAAAGAATTCCACAGTCGGCTTCTCTGCCTTCGCGTCCTCAGATATGAATATATCCTCAAAATACTTTCCTATTCCACAGTCCGCAAGCCGTCCGCTCTGTACCTTGGAACCGCCATTTGACACAATGTACATTCTATATCTTCCGTGCAATGTCTCAAGCAGCTTTATCGTGTCCGGGAACAGAAATCCCTTCTGGCTGAGCTGATCCTCATAGTAGGCTGTGGCATCCGCCGCCGGACAGTCAACACCAAGCTCCGCAAACAGTATCTCGTATCTGCTCTCCTTCACCTGCTGCCTTGTGAGCAGCCCCTGCTCAAGCAGCTTCCATCTCGATTTGTTGATCTCGCTGTATCTGGATATGACCTTCTCTGTCGGCTCCACGCCTATGTGTCTCAGCATATTGGAGAGCGCCCTGCTCTCGCTGCGCTTGAAATCAAGCAATGTCTCATCCAGATCAAACAGTATGTTCTGTACCATATATCTTCCTTTTCATACACTGATTTGCTGATTTTTACCAGCACGCATATTCTTAAATATTATATTCCACTCACCTGATAATAGCAATAGAGCCAGTTACAAATCTTCTGCTGTGACCGCCATTTCACGCTCTGGCAATCACACATGATCCGCAACCGGCTCTGCCGCCTTCTGTTATATTTTCCTGTATTTTTTACTTCATACTCTTACTGAGCCCGCTCATGGCAAGCTCTGACATCTGCTTCCTGTAGAGAAGTGAGCTGAGCAGATACTCTATCACACCGCCAACGATTATCGCCGCATATCCAAGGATAGCCAGTTTCACAAACGTTGAGCTTACAAACTCTGATATATGGTGATCGTACAGCCAGGAATTGACTGTTGACATACAAGTCATTATCACTAACATAAACACTATAAAACTTGCCACAAAATATTTGTAACATACACCGCAGAATATCATCGCTCCGAACAGTATAAATATGATCATAAACAACGTGTCCTGATACTGTGCTGCATTCTCCGGATACATCCTGATAAGTATATATTTCTCCACAACCAGTATTGTGAGCATTACAAGATATACAACGGTGCTGACGATCACCGGCATCCCCACTTCCAGCTTTCTCTTCATCGCACTTGACTGCACATAGTCCGATGCGTTCATGTATATTATCATCTGATAGGCAAACATTCCAGTCAGCATGAAGTAGAAACCGCCTATCATATTTGTTCCATGTGATGATATCTCAGTCAAAAAACCTATCGCAGTAAATAACCCCAGCATCATCACATTTGTCTTTAATTTATATCCATATCTGAGAAGTTTAAAACCCAGTATCAAATCTTTCATCCCTTGATCCTCCTTGTATTATCTAATCCGCATCCAGGTAAGACGCCTCAACCTTGTGGTACATATGTACGCGCGTCACATATATTCCAACCGGCAGCAATACCGCCAGCGCTGCCACTATGAGCCATGTAAACCTCTGCAGGCCCGGAACATTTGTTATATATATAACTGCAGCTCCTGATGCTCCTGATGTCAGCATGGACAGCAGACTCATGACCTGAACGTTCTGAACATATCTCGTAATGTTCAGCGCCCACACTGACAGATCTGCTGTGAGCAGTATCGACAGGCACAGCAGCCTTGCCGGATTTCCCACCATAATTCCATATGGCACAGCAACTATCGCCATGCATATCGCAATTCTCACCGGACGGACAAGCAGATCCGCCATAAGTGCATTCTGTAACATAGCTTTACCCTTTGTGGACGTCTTCAGATAATCCATCCCAAGACATCCCTTCACACATATTGCACCGAATCCCCAGTAATCAGCCATAACCTCGACCGCTGTCATGAGCGCCGCTCCCATACCGAGCATGACCGCTGTGACATAGTATTTTCTAACTCCTATATCGATAGACGCCAAAACCACGCCCAGTATAACAGGTATCAGCACATTGCACGCTAACCGGTATTTGCCGTTCGTGATGGCTCTGTAATCCTTTATCATCCTCATAATAATGCTCCTACCTCATCACCAGTCTGGTGTTGTTCTTCATGACCGCCACGCTTATCTGAAAGAGCGATGGTATCTCCTTGCTGACATTCATTCCTGCAAGCTTGTCCAGATTCTCCGCAAGGCAGATTCCCTCAAAGCCATAAGGATTCTTCGTCATGGTGTAGAGGATCTTTGATGCTGCCTCCGCATCCTGGGCATCACCCTTTATCAGTATGTATTTCTCCTTCAGATCTTCCACGAATCCGCACTCGACCACATTTCCATGTTCCATGATGATCGCGTAATCAGTGATGCTCTCCATATCTGATATATTGTGGGTTGAAAACAGTACGCTCTTCTCACCTGCTCCGTCATTTATATAGTCACCGATCATCTGGCACAGCTTGTCACGCATGAGCGGATCAAGAGGTGACGCCGGCTCATCAAGAAGCAACAGATCTGTATCCCTCGCCATGACACCGGCAAGCATCAGTTTCGTTCTGGTTCCATCCGATAGTGCTGAGCACTTTTTCTTTGGGGCAAATCCATCCGGGAAATCAGGAAATATCGCAAGCTCCCGGCAATATCTTCTGAACTCGTCCCTGTCAAAATTGTCAAAGAGCAGACTGCTTATCTCCTCCACATCAGATACAGTCCACTGCGGCAGAAAGTATCTTCCTGTTCCCGTATAACCTATCCTGTTCTTGACATCCGATCTTTTCTCTTTCTCATTCGATGAGTACTTGTCAAAGAAAGTGAGCTCGCCATTGTAATCAAGTCTTATACCGGAGAGCATGTTGAGAAGTGTCGTCTTTCCAGCTCCATTCTCACCGATGAGCGCTGTCGCAAACCCCTTTGGCACCTTAAATTCCGGTATATCCAGTGTAAATGTCTTAAACTTCTTGGAAATATTCTCCCCTTTTACAGCACAGTCATAATTCATCATCCAATCCTCCATTTATCCTTATTTTCTCTTCCTGTTTTCCTCTTTCCTGTTCCCTGTTTACCTTATTATCAACCTGTCAGATCATCGGTCCTCCACCATCAGCAGGGCATCAAGCATGTTCTTAAGCTCATCGTCCGACACCCCCGCAATACGTGCCGCAGCTATGGCCTCTGACAAAGATGCCTCTACCTTCCGCAGATGCTGTTCTATAAGCATCTCACTGTCCTGTGCATTCACATAAAAGCCCTTGCCCTGTTCAGCGGTGACCAGCCCCTCCTGCTCCAGCAGCTCATACGCTTTCATGGTGGTGATAACACTTATCTTCAGATCCCGTGCCAGTCCCCTGATAGACGGCAGATATTCGCCCTGGGCATATTTGCCCGCCAGAATGTCTGACTTGAAGCTGTCTGCTATCTGCTGATATATTGGCACTCCTGAGTTCTGAGAAAGTCTCATATGTACACCTCCTTAAACTGTTCTCAACTGTTTATATGTTATATATACACTATGTACAGATGTGTGTCAACACCTTTTTAATATCTTCATCTCATTGATCACACAAAAAATCCCCGCCGGCACTGATCTGTTCAGTACCGGCGGGGATCCATATGTCATATTATTCTATTGTTCAAGCGGACATGTTATCTGGAACATCTCCTCACACACCTTGTGCACAAGTCTGGCTGTCTCCGTGTCTGCCAGCTTGTAATATACCTCCTTGCCCTCTCTGCGGCTCACGATCAGGCCGCTGCCCTTGAGCTGCTTCAGGTGGTGCGATACGGCCGGATCACTCATCTCCATGGCCGCCGCTATGTTGCTGACACATTCCTCCAGATGACACAGCATCCAGAGTATCCTGAGCCTTGTGCCATCGCTGAGCTGCTTGAATATATCTGCCATATTGCTGCAGTCCTCTGTGGACGGCATGCAGTTTATTACCTTGTTCTCGTTGTCACAGTGACAATGAGGCAAATGTATCTCTCCCATGCGTTTCCTCCTACTCTTTGAAGCTGAGCGCTCTTGTAGCATTTAATACCGCAAGGATCATAACTCCTACATCTGCAAATATTGCCCACCACATATTGACAAATCCAACTGCGCCCAGTGCAAGGCACGCGAACTTGATCACAAGTGCAAATACTATGTTCTGATGTACGATCCTGAGTGTCTTCTTGGATATCTTCATGGCTGTCGCAATCTTTGCCGGATCATCATCCATGAGGACGATATCCGCAGCCTCTATAGCCGCATCAGAGCCAAGGGCTCCCATGGCGATTCCTATATCTGCTCTTGAAAGTACAGGGGCGTCATTGATTCCATCTCCGACAAATGCAAGCTTCTCCTTCTCTCCCTTGGCTGCGATGAGCTTCTCAACCTCATCCACCTTGTCCCCAGGGAGAAGTTCACTTCTGACCTCATCCACGCCAAGCTCGCTTCCGACTGCATCTGCAACCTTCTTCGCGTCACCTGTGAGCATGACTACCTTCTCCACGCCTGCTGCCTTGAGACCACGTATGGCCTCCTTTGCATTTGGCTTAACGACATCTGATATGAGAATATATCCTGCATACTTTCCATCCACGGCTACATGTATCTCTGTTCCAACCGATGTAGGAACCGCTGCCTGTATGTTCATCTGCTTCATGAGCTTGACATTTCCTGCGGCAACCTCATGACCATCAACAACCGCTGACACACCGTGTCCGCTGATCTCCTTTGCGTCTGTGACTCTGTTGTTGTCGATCTCCTTGCCGTATGCTTCCTTCAGGCTCTTGCTGATAGGATGGTTGGAATAGCTCTCGACCAGCGCTGCCTTTTCAAGAAGATCAGCTTCGCTCATTCCACCTTCAGGATGGATCTCTGTAACCTGGAACACACCCTTTGTGAGTGTTCCTGTCTTATCACACACAACATACTTTGTGTATGAAAGAGCCTCAAGATAGTTGGAACCCTTGACCAGAATACCCTTTGCCGATGCTCCTCCGATTCCTCCGAAGAAGCTCAGTGGAATGGATATTACCAGTGCACATGGACAACTGATAACAAGCGTTGTCAGGGCTCTGATGATCCACTTGGACCATGCAGCCGGGTTACCCATTATAATATTTACCACCGGTGGAAGGACTGCAAGTGCAAGCGCTGCGATACATACAGCCGGTGTATAATACTTTGCAAATCTTGTGATGAAGTTCTCTGATCTGGACTTCTTCATGCTTGAGTTTTCAACGAGGTCAAGAATCTTCGATACAGTTGACTCTCCAAATTCCTTGGAGGTCTCGATCTTGATAAGTCCTGTGAGGTTAACACATCCACTGATGATCTCATCTCCGACATGAACCTCTCTTGGAACACTCTCTCCTGTGAGTGCGCTGGTATTGAGTGATGATGAACCCTCAACAACCTTTCCATCGATAGGTACTTTCTCTCCAGGCTGTACAACTATGACTGTTCCGATCTGGACGTCATCGGGATCTACCTGCTCAAGCTTGCCATCCTTCTCTATGTTCGCATAGTCAGGACGGATATCCATAAGTGCTGTTATGTTCTTCCTGCTCTTGCCCACGGCGTAGCTCTGGAACAGCTCGCCTATCTGGTAGAACAGCATAACCGCTGATGCCTCCTTGTACTCACCGAGCACCATGGCACCTACAGTGGCGATCGCCATAAGGAAATTCTCGTCAAATACTTCTCCGTGTATGATTCCGAGAAATGCCTTCTTAAGTATATCGTAACCGATAATGAGATATGGGATCAGGTACGCCACGATCTCTATACATCTCCACATGATCGACGGATTTTCAAGATCTACAGTTCCGGTCTTTTCAAGAACTGTGAATGTGACAGCCATGGCAACCAGAAGAACCGCCGATATTATAATTCTTCTGAGCACTTTTTTCTGTTTCTTTGTCATAACATCCTCCTATCTGATAGAGTACATATCTTTCTCAGTTAGCCGTGACTAAATATGTCTTTTAGATGAGACAAAGCAGGAATCGGAATGCTGACACATATCCAAACCTGCTTTGTAAGATTCTGTACAATTCTTTACAACCTGCTATACCGTAATCCGGCAGTCAGCATGCTCATGCATAACCGACTTTGATTACATAAAGATCTCGCAGTCAGGCTCAACCTTCTTACAAGCCTTAAGTACGTTCTTCATAACCTCAGCCTCGTCAGCTCCGTCGTCGAACTCAACGCTCATCTTCTGTGCCATGAATGCTACAGTTGCATCCTTAACACCTGCTACCTTCTTTGTAGCCTCCTCCATCTTTGCTGCACAGTTTGCACAATCAACTTCAATCTTATACTTCTTCATAATAGTTATCTCCTTTTCATTGTTCTCATTGAATCTATGAACATTTAAACATATATTTAATTATATGTCAACAGTAAAATGCAATTCTTTTTAAAATTTATTTATATGAACATCTGTGCATTCAAAAAAACCTGTGTATATAACATATATTCACAGGACACGTAGAACGTGTCTTATCATATGCCATATACACAGGTTTTGTTCCAGATGTATCTGATCCTACTTCAGATCCTCCACAAGCTCATAGAGAGCGATCGCTGAGTTGAAGTTATCAGGTATGATCTCATCACTTGGGATGACAACTCCGTACTTATCTGCTATCTCTGAAATGATGGAGATGATATCGAGTGACTCCAGGATTCCGTCGTCAACGAGCGCCTCCTCATTTTCAAAATCAATATTTGGCTTGATCTTCTTGAGCATCTCAATAAATTCTTTCATTGTTCAATTCTCCTTTGTATGATCTTCTCTGCAAACCATCTATACGTTCTGCTCCGCAAGCTTTCTTACTTCCTTTCGCAGAACTGAACCCTTGAACGTCTTTGGTATACTGTCAACATAGATGTACTTCCTTGGAAGCTTGTAGCTCTCAAGTCTGTCAGCAAGGAAGCCCTCAAAATCAGCTTCCTCATAGCCATCCTTCTTCACGACCAGTATGACCGGAAGCTCTCCGGTGATCGGGTCTTTGACTGAGGTGTAAGCCACATCATCTATGTATTCATATCCAAGTGCAAGGTCTTCTATCTCTGCAGGAGATATCTTGCTTCCACCATAGTTTATCACATCATCGGCCCTGCCTACAAGTATGCAGTCGCCATCCTCATCCAGATATGCCAGATCCTTTGTCCTCACATACCCATCCACAATGGTCTCAGCAGTGAGTTCCGGGTCATTGTAATAGCCTTCCATGACTATCGAACCGCCCCAGGACAGAAGCGCCGGTGACTCCGGGCTGCCATTTGCGACCACATTGCCCTCGTCGTCAGTGAATCTTACGACCGAGTTCACAGTAGGTCTTCCTATACATCCTGTCTTGTTGCCATTGCCACTGAACTCCAGTATGCATGCGCATCCGGCTTCAGATGAACCATAGAAATTATACAGTCTTGTATTCGGAAGCAGTCTGAGCAGCTTCTCCTTGTCTGACTCGGCAAGAGGCGCCGAGCCTATCTGTATATAATCAAGCTGATCTGCATAGTCCGCGATCCTGTCATCCGACAAATGGAATATCATTCCAAGGGATGCCGGTGATATCGCCATGGATGTAACTCCGTATTTCTCTATGAGCTTCCACAGCGTTCCGATAAATACCATTCCGTCCATCAGACATACCGTGCCGCCATTTACCATGTCGGACTGGTATCTTCTTATTCCAAATGAATGATTGAGAGGCATTGGTATTATCTCCACATTGCCCTTCTTCATGGCCGTTCCCTCGATGACATTGCCGGCTATTCCCACATCTCCTCTGTGGTGCATGACAACGCCCTTTGAAGATCCGGTAGTTCCCGTTGTGAAGAGCAGCATCGATCTGTCCTCCTCCCCCGGAAGCTCTAGCTCTGCCTCGCTCTCATCCTTCATCCTGGTTACTATTTCCTTCTGGCTTATACACTTTATTCCATCCACAGGCTTGTCTGATATGAGACATGCCACATCAACTCTCTGGCCTATCTCAACTGCCCTCTCTGCGGATGTGGATTTTTCTATCGGCACGACAAGTGCCTGCATGTACTGCAGTGCAGTGAACACTGTCAGATAATCTATGTTCTGTGTGCATCTGATCATTACATGATCGCCCTTGTATATGCCCATATCCTGCAGGGCATGTGCAGTCTTTCTTATATTACTCCAATACTCTGCGTATGTGACTGTCTTTCTGAGCTCACACACCGCCAGAGTGTCAGGCTGCGTCTGGGCATACTCCTGAATATAATGTAATACCGTCTGCTTATACATTATTCGTTCTCCTTCTTGTACTTCTCCCATTCTGCCATGAGACTGCTTTCCTCATCTGCCCAGGCATCACAGGCATCAGTCCAGCTCTGCTTCTGCTCATCTGTGAGCTTGCTCTGCAGGCCGTAATTGTCCTCTATATATTGTGCAAGATATGTGGTAACCTTCTTGGCACCCGCAATATTTACATGCTTGCTGTTGTAGAAATCTGTGGAATAATCCAGATTCAGTTCATCAAGAACATTGTTCATATTCAGATAATCATATCCCTTTGAGGCTATATACTCGTCAAGCTGAAGCTGCTTGGACGCCTGTCCCTTTGATGGGTAGTAAGGTGTTGCAACCAGCAGAACCTTCACTCCGAGCTCCTCTGCCTTTGCCTCTATGTCATCGATATATCCAAGTGTCTCATCCGAAAGATGAAGCTGTCCGTCAGGCTCAAACACAGGCTCCTTGATCTTCGTGATCTTCGATCTCTGCCTGCCTGTCTTGAACTCGTCCGTTCCCTGATTTAGTCTGTCTATAAGCACCTGTCTGTCAAATGTCAGCAGATTATCGTGATACTTCAGAATAGGGAACATGAGCTCGAACTTGGACTTCTCGTCCGCTCTATAATACTTCTGTATCATCTCAAACTTCGTCGATGATGGTCTCATGCCCGATGTCATGACTTCCATACGATAATTGTAATGCTCGTCCTTTATCTTTGTGACATCGCCTCGTATGATAATACTTCTGACCTCAACCACAAACAGATCCAGATCCTGGGTCTTGGCAGCCTCCTCCATGAGATACGGCGCAAGTCTGATATCCTGAGCCGCAGTACCTATGAGCATCGATGTGTAACCCTGCTCCTCATACGCCTGGGTCGGTATCCAGTATCTGTACATCGAACTGGAGCCGATGAGCACCGTATTGATGGTGTTATCCTCCTCCGCATAGTAGTTTGTCCACACATCAGAGTCAAAATCCTGTGGTCTCGCCAGTTCTCCCGCCTTGTTCAACCCAAGGAAAAGCACTGTACATATCGAAAATACTGATATTGTATATTTTATCCACGCTGGCATATCTTTCTCCCTTCTCATCAGAACTGTTCATATATAAATGATGCGCCTGCACCGGAGCCGTATACTCCGCAAATGGCAATGAATGCCAGACCTGCTGCCATGACCAGCCATTTGAATACTATGTTCTGCTTTGCAAGCCATTCTCTGACATCGCCTGTGCTGCCTCTTCTCTCCATGATCTCCTGCGCGATAGACACAGCAAGAAGGAGAAGGCATCCAAATATCAAAACTCTCCACTCTCTTCCTGAAAGTGAAAATTCATTCACAATATTATACACCCTTGAGTGATCAAATACCATGGAACGGATCATCCAGATCGAGCTTCGGATTCCCTGTCCCATAAATATTAGACGTCCGATGACACAGAGGATGAATGTTCTGAGCATTCTGAATATCTCCCAACTGATACAGTCAGTCTTTATCCTGAGCGCCTTTGTAAGCTTTGCCAGCGGCTCCTCAAAAAGTGTTGACATGCATATCAGCACTCCGTGATACAAGCCCCATGCTATATAATTCCACTTTGCGCCATGCCAGAGACCGGTCAGCACCCACACGCACAGGATAGGTATGCTCGCTGCAAATACCTTTCCTATCACATTTCCGAGGTGATCTCTTATCTTGACATTGAGCTTGAGGAACAGCTTTGATGTTGACACCGGGTAGAATACATATTCCCTGAAGAATGCACCCAGTGACAAATGCCATCTTCTCCAGAACTCAGGAAGAGTCTGTGAAAAGTATGGTCTTCTGAAGTTCTCTCCCAGAACTATGCCGAAGCACTCAGAAGCGCCCCTTACTATGTCCATACATCCTGAGAAATCGCAGTATATCTGGATGGAATATGCGATCCCCACTGCCAGGAATATTCCGCCATGATAATCAAATGTATGCCCAAATATCTCTGTTGTAAAAGTTCCTATTCTGTCAGCTATAACGATCTTCTTCACAAATCCCCACAGCATGAGCCAGACACCTCTCATGATAGTGTCCATATTGAAGCTGTGCTCCTCCCAGAGCTGATGTCCTACCTCCTCATATCTGGCTATAGGTCCCTGGGTAACATGTGGGAAATAAAGCACATATGACAGGTATCTGAAGAAATTCTTCTGCGCCGATATACGTCCGTTATACAGATCCACAAGGTATGAGATCATCATGAATGAGTAGAACGATATTCCCAAAGGTGCTATGAGATTCCAGTCAGGAATGCTCTGCAATCCGTCGTATGGTATGAATCTCTTTATATTGTCGAGCACAAATCCAAATGCCTTGAACGCCGCCAGAACACCGATAACTATGACAAGTGCCCACACAAGGAACTTCTTTCTCTTAGCCTTCTCAGCAGCCTTGATCTTTCGGGCGGTTCTTCTGTCCGCATCCTTTGCCAGCTCCTCCTGCTCGTCCAGACTCTTCTGCAGTCTAAGTGAGAACAGATACACGACAACAGCCGTGGCGATGACCAGAAACAGGTACTCTATCCCGGCATATCCGTAGAACACAAGACTCGCAAGGAGCAATATCACCCACTGTATCTTCTTTGGAACTATGTAGTATAGCAATATTGTACACAATAAAAAAACTATAAATGTATAAGTTACTACTGACATGTCCTCTCCCTCTTCTACAAGTAAAAATTATTTATACACTACTAAACGCCGGCCAGTATTTTAGCAGCAGCGCACATACCACTGACATGACCGCCAGAATCAGCAGCGTTATCTTCCAGCCCTCTTTGAACATATACTTTGGCGACAGACCGTATCCGACCGGTATCGCCCTTATGGATGTCGGAAGCATGTATGACAGGTTTACTCCCACAGATGCCACATATATGTACGGTATCGGATTGAGTCCGCAGCCCTGTGTAATGGATATTACCAGCGGCATGGCTACCGCAGCCGTGGCTGTGTTGGATGTCACATCCGACATGAGAAGTGTAACGGCAAGTATCACAAACACCGTGATAAATCCGCCCTTCATATCAAGCTTTGATATACACTCACCAAGTGCCTCTGCAGCACCGGATTTGTTGATGAGTGTTCCGGCGGCAAGTCCACCGGCAAATATATACATAAGTCCCCAGATGATCTTACCCTGAACATTCTTCCACACCATGATACGCTCTCCGTTCTTGTTGGTGAGAAGGAATGATACTATGGCGCATATGATAAATACATACGCCGGCTTGAGTCCCGGAAGTATGCTCTGGTAAAGCTGTCTGGTAAATGCAAGCACCGTTGCAAGCACAAATAACACAAGCGCTGTCTTCTCCTCGTAGCTCATAGGCGGGAGCTCCTTGTATTTTGCTACAAAGTATTCCCTTGATCCTCCAAGCATCTCCGTCTTCTTCACATCACGGATCATGAACAGGATATTTACAAGCATAAGTATGAGCATGATCGGCAGGAATCTCACAACCCATGAAGAGTACATGTACTC
>CAVCCL010000032.1:0-3885 GCA_963600665.1 Bifidobacterium catenulatum
GGTGTATTGTGTACAGACAGCAGAAGAGATCTTAAGGAGAACAGAGTAGACTGGGGATCTGACCTTTCGGAAGTACAGATGCCAACTATATATCTGTGGCGGGATGACTGTGATTTGGACGAGAATACATTCGTATATACTGCTGTCTCCCTGTATGGTGATGACGAGATAACAGAGCAGTCGGAGAGTAATCTGGAAGAGTTTGCGCAGTATTATTATGACAAAACTGGAATATGGCCAAGATCCGGCCACAGCAGATCGGCTGCAGAAGATATAAGCAACATTACCCTTGGAAACGAGAAGCTCAACAGCGAAAGTTATCTGTCGGACTCTGTCCAGGGGATACTATATTTCAGTGTCATTGCTGTGATCTTGTCGGCTATATCCCTGTTTGGCGTGATGATAACTGTTATGAGCGAGAGGCAGAAATCTCTGGATATCGTGAGAGATATAGGAGCCAGCCGGATGAAAGTGGCCTGGATACATATATTGGAATGGGGAATCCTGCTGGTTTCAGGAGTGATATGCGGCGGAGTCGTTGGAATCACTGTATACGAGGTCATACTTGAGATTCAAAGTCGTTTTCTGGGGCTGCCTAAATTGCGCGGTTATACAGTGGAGTGGTGTGTACAGCAGATTACGGAAAATCCGTTTGTAATCTCCATTGTGTGTGCGGCAGGTACATTTACCCTTGGATATTTACTTTTTTATATATACCTTCATATAAAATCAAGAAGAAGGCTTATAAGAAGAGATCGAGTGAGATCATTCGGGAGAATCAAGTCGGTGGTTTCCGGTATTCCATTTGCAAATATAATGCAGATGTTGTCTGTTGCCCTGATCCTGTTTGCGGCAGTGATGTGTTACTCCTTCTGCTCTATGGACGGCAAGGGGAAAGGATATTTTCACAATGATGATCTGGACAGAGACACATATTATACATATGGACAATTGGATATGGAAACCAGTGATGTAGATATATGCCTCTATGATCAGGGGTCAGGGATTACTGGTGGAGTATTGCTTACAGATATAGGACTTACCGAGGATGGGCGCAAGAGCATTGCGGATATGAACGAAGTAAAGTCAATAGAAAGTTTCTCCACAAACGATGGCTATGATATATTTTATGATAGAAATGACGAGGACATTCCGGATGGATTGTGGCAGGCGGAGGTCCAGTTTCCGGAAGACGCAGAAGAATTCTATCATGCGGATGACAGATTTTATTTCAACGTTCCAGCGATATGGCTGGACGATAACGGAATGAGAAAACTGGATAAATATGTAAAAGAGGGGGCAATAGGTACCCATGAAAATGGTGTGGCATGTGTTGTGTATGAATATGATGGAATGACCGCGGAGTCGCCATATAAGATAGGAGATGTAATGCATACGATGTCTGTGAACGGAAGCCGTGTAGGTGAATACAAGGAGACTGTTGAAATCGTGGATGCGATAATCGTGATTCCAGAGACCACAAAGGAGAGCGATCCGGTATTGTACGCAGGTCTTGACAGAGCTTCACAGTATGGATATGCAATAGTGGCTTCACAGGACACAGCAGTCAGTCTTGGAATGTATAAGACATGTTATGACGTTACATATATATCTCTAAGCAACAGGGGAGATATTGATAAAGTTGTATCCAGGTTTGCTGACATACTGGACTCTTCAATGGAACTCAGGATACGGACGATAGATGAGTGTGATAAGGAGTATCGTGAGGCATATATATCACAGTATGCGAGTACCATATGTCTGTTCTTTATTCTTCTTATCATGGCGGCATGGGGATATTGGGAACTTGTCACCATGCGTTACCAGAATGGCAGGCGAAATGTGGCGATCATGCGGGCACTTGGAATGGAGAAGCGATCATGGAACGTGACGTTTGTATGGCATAACATAAGAAATGCCCTGGTATCATGTGCTGTCGGAGCCGGTATGGTGTATGGTATGAGATGGCTTTTGCGCTACAAGTACGAACAGGCTCTAAATATGTTCAACTGGCCGGAGACAGATTTATGGAACGTCGATGCAGATGTTATAAAAGAGGTAACGAGACTCCAGCATGTATATTTATTTGACAGCGAGATATTTGTTGTTCCTGTGGGAAGAGCATTGGTACTGATAGGAACATTCCTTGTTGTGATTTCGACGATTATTACGGTGCTGGTCATTCATAAGAAGAAATCGGAAGAGATAATTGATGATCTGGCTGAAAAAGAGTAAGGGGGACGATGCATATGATTCAGATAAAGGATTTAAATAAGACATATGGTGAAGGGACAAATGCTGTTCATGCACTTAGCAACTGTAACGTGGAATTCGAGTATGGAAAATTCACGGCGATTATAGGAACATCAGGCAGTGGAAAATCAACATTGCTTCATCTGATGGGCGGATTGGACACAAAGGCGGAAGGAGAGATATTCTATGACGATGAGGACATACTCAGATATTCAGATGTACAGCTCGCGAAATTCCGCCGAAAAAATATAGGTTTCGTATTCCAGTTCTTCAATCTGGTGCCAGAGCTGACAGCAAAGGAAAATATATTCCTGCCAATGATGATAGATAAGGTTAAGGTTGATGAGGAGTATTTTGACAAGCTGACCGAAAAACTTGGAATTTCAGAGAGGCTGACACATTATCCGTCACAGTTGTCCGGCGGACAGCAGCAGAGGGTTGCGATAGCCAGGGCCCTCATACACAAACCTAAGGTATTGCTCTGTGATGAACCTACCGGAAATCTGGACTCTCAATCAGGAAAAGAGGTTCTGAGACTGCTTAGAGAGCTGCAGAGTGAGGATGGACAGACTATAATTATGGTCACTCACGATGGAAATATAGCGGATCAGGCCGATCGTATCGTAAGAATAGAAGATGGACAGATAAAGTGTGTATAATATTCGCACAATTATATACATAAAAGACAATTTGATGATAAAACGCAACAACAATGACAATAAAATCTATAAATTGTCAAAAAATATGTTGACGATTTACCTTGTATCATGTATAATAAAGTTACATTAAAGAACGGCCATTTGAAAAGATACAGATGGCACACCATAGATTGTCACCCGTGACACATAACATGTACGAAGTGTTCACAGAGATTGATAGAATCTCACAGACAAGACTTTACACATGGTGCGCAGGAAACAGAGATCCGTGGTACAAGTTCACGAAAGGAGGAGGTTCCGTTGGAGACAATTGAAGAACATTTTTATCATGATGGTAACTCAGAGCTGGGAAGTTGTTTCCACACGAGATGCCTTTAAGATAAATCTTGAACCAGTCCACATGTAGATGCTGTATATAGCATGGTTGAAGTACAAGGGACGCAGGTATTTGATACCAGATTTGATCCATCGTGATTGTTCACAACACAAGATATGAGTGGTGTTTCAAGGGCATCAGGTCATATCACATATCGTAAGACCAGTGCTTATAAGAGGTTGGTACATATACAAGTTCATGCAGTGCATGTTATGAGTAGATGCAATTCGTACCCTGATAGTTGATATTCCGGTAAGTTTAATCTCTAGGCACAACGAATTTTTTCATAGATATTTATAATATAGTGAAAGAATCAATGGCATGTGTGGAAGCATTCAGATAGTTTGATCAGATACTTCAATATTTGAAAAATGAATAAACTAATACGAGGCCAGTTGGTATTACACCAACTGGTCTTTTTTTGCTACAAGAAACTAATATTAATCGCAAAGAAGTTAAATTATTGATTAATATGACATACAAAACGTATAAAAAATAACTTAAATATTCGGTAATTAATGACATGTTCAACAATTAAAAAATGAGTTAATATAAGTATATGTATAACATTTCATCATGAAGAAGGATGTTTATGTT
>CAVCCL010000033.1:0-3883 GCA_963600665.1 Bifidobacterium catenulatum
CCAACCTTATCCATCTTGTCGATGATAGGAAGCATCTGCTCGGTTGTCATACGAGTAGCTATAAGTGACTGATGCGCATCACGCAGTACAGTTTCCGTAATCTTTATCGGTTTCTTATCTGCCATTTTATCGTCCTCCTATAATTATATAAATTCTGATTAAATTCCAAATATTGCAAGGAATGTACCAGCAGCTACGGCTGTACCGATAACACCTGCAACGTTTGGTCCCATAGCGTTCATCAGAAGGAAGTTTGTAGGATCATACTGTGCTCCAACCTTCTGTGATACTCTGGCTGCCATTGGAACGGCTGATACACCAGCTGAACCGATAAGCGGATTAACCTTGCCCTTTGTCGCCCAGCACATGAGCTTACCGAAGAGAACTCCGGCTGCTGTACCAACTGCGAATGCGACAAGACCAAGGAAAACGATCTTAAGTGTACTCATCTTAAGGAATGCCTCTGCACTTGTAGAAGCACCTACTGAAGTACCAAGTAAGATAACTACGATATACATAAGAGCGTTTGAAGCTGTCTCTGTGAGCTGCTTAACAACGCCGCACTCTCTGAAGAGGTTACCAAGCATCAGCATACCTACAAGTGGTGCTGTTGTTGGAAGTATAAGAACTACCACAAGTGTAACTATGATAGGGAAGAGGATCTTCTCGATCTTGGTTACAGGTCTGAGCTGTGGCATTCTAACAAGTCTCTCCTTCTTTGTTGTGAGAGCCTTCATGATAGGTGGCTGTATAACAGGTACAAGTGACATATATGAATATGCCGCAACTGCTATAGGTCCGAGAAGTGTTCCACCCATGCCGAGCTTACCGGCAAGGTAGATAGATGTAGGACCATCTGCACCACCGATGATCGATATAGCTGCAGCCTCTTTGCCGTTGAATCCCATAAGGAATGCAAGGAAGTAAGCTGTATAGATACCGAACTGAGCTGCAGCGCCGAGCAGGAAACTCTTCGGGTTCGCGATAAGCGGACCGAAGTCTGTCATGGCACCGACACCCATGAATATAAGTGAAGGTAAGATACTCCACTCATCAAGCAGGTAAAAATAATGTAACAAGCCGCCCTCTGCCATAATATCTGGGAACATGTTTACAAGAAACATACCAAATGAGATAGGGACAAGAAGAAGTGGCTCAAAACCCTTTCCGATCGCAAGGTACATGAAAGCAAACGCTATAAGGATCATAACGTAATTCTTCCAGTCAAGACTTGCAAAACCGGTCTGATTAGCTAAATTTGTCAAAACGTCAACTATTGTGCTGCCCATTTAGTTGTTTCCTCCTATAAGATTTATTCTAATTCAAGCAATTAGTTGAGTGTTGCAAGTGTGTCGCCTGACTCAACACTAGCGCCTACTGTAACGTCTATGCTTGCGATAGTACCATCTTCCGGAGCAACAACTTCGTTTTCCATCTTCATAGCCTCAAGGATAAGGATTACCTGACCCTTCTTTACTGAATCGCCAACATTAGCCTTTACTGCAAGGATCTTACCAGGCATAGGTGATGAAACTTTGATGCTTCCTGCGCCGCCTGCTGCTGGTGCTGGAGCTGCAGGAGCTGCTGCTGGTGCAGGTGCTGCCACTGGAGCTGCTGCTACAGGTGCTGCTGCTGGAGCTGCGCCACCTGATAATTCTTCAACTGATACATCGTATGATGTGCCATTAACTGTGATTCTATAATTCTTCATAACAATTATCCTCCTATAATTATCTCTTATTCTTTTTTCTTGGTCTTACAACCAACTTATCGTTACTTGGATAGTTTACACGAACTCTTGTCTTTCCGCCCTGTGCCGCCATAACCGCTGCTGATATAACCGCAACAAGCTCTGAGTCGTTCATAACGCTCTCACCGGTCGCTGTGTTGACAATGTCTACTATTCCAGCCGGAGCAGGTGTGCCTGCTGCTGGAGTCTCATCCGCCTTGTCAACATTTAATGTTGCAGCGCTTCCCAGAGCCTTCTTTGCCTTCTCAGCCTTTCTCTTCTCTCTTGTCTCCTTATCAAAAAGAAGTGGAACATACTTGAGAAGTGAAATTATGAATGATATGAAGATAAGTGCTATAAACACGATACCCATACCGATAACTGTATTTGCACCGGCAGCCTTCATCTTATCCGCCATTGTCTGGTTAGCTGACACCTCATACTCAGAGATCGTATATGGATATATTCCACTATCCTTGAGAGCCTGGGCTACATTATCCTCTGTATAGTTGTACTGATTTATAGCCATATATCTCTGAAGATCATACTCTACTTCGTTGTCAACAAATGTTGCCTTTATTATAGCTTCCTGATCTGCACACTCAGCGTATACACTTACGATAACCTTGTCATCAACCTCTTCACACTTATAGTCAGATTTGAACTCTATGAATTTGCCATAATCCTTCTCGACAGTTCCAAATACCTTAATAGCGTCAATAACGCTCTCAGACATTCCTGCCTCTTCGCCCTTCTCTACATAATAGTTATACTTCTCAGGGATCGAAACCTCCTGCATATACTGTGTAGCCTGATCCTGTACCATCTGTGCGAGCTCGTCTGGATCATAATCAAATTCTACTTTCTTGTCTGAAGACGCACATCCGGCAAGTGCAAATGTAACAGCTAACATAGAAACTATCAATAATAACTTTTTCTTTATTATCTTTTCCATTAAGTTGTCACTCCTTTATATTGTTCCATGCTTCTTGAATGGTCTGTCCTCACTCTTTGAAAAAAGCATATCGAGTGCTGCTATAACTCTCTTTCTTGTTGCATCAGGCTCGATAATATCATCCACATATCCTCTTCTTGCTGCTGACAGTGCACCTGAAAGTGCCTCTGTGTACTCTGCCTTCTTATCCTTGATATAAGCAAGCTTGTCACCGGCTGCAGCGATCTCATCTTCATACATGATCTTTACAGCCATCTCTGGATCCATTGTTCCGATAACTGACTTAGGCCAAGCAAATACAACATCAGCTCCGATAGCCTTTGAACACATAACTGTGTAGGCTGTACCATATGCCTTGTCAAGCATAACAGTTACCTTTGGCACTGTTGCATTGGCATAAGCGTAAGTAAGCTTTGCAACAGCCTTTGAGATAGTCTTCTCTTCCTTTACAGTTGCTGCAAATCCCTTGATGTTGACAAGTGTGACAACTGGGATGTTGAATGAATCACAAAGCTTTACGAAATCCTCTGCCTTATATGCACCGGCTGTTGTCATGACATCCTTCTGGTTTCCGACAACACCGACTGTCTCACCGTTAAGTCTGATAAATGCAGTAATAACGTCATCTGCAAAATCCTTCTTGAGCTCGAATACAAACTCATCATCTGTGATATCAGCTATAACAGCCTTCACATCCCCTGCCTTTGTAGCAAGATCTGGAATGATTCTGTTCACATCGTCCTCACATACTGCGCAGTCGCCATCATCCTCATTGTTTGATGGAAGAAGACCAACCATAGTTCTCACTGCACCGAGAAGCTCTGCCTCTGTATCGTATACTGCGTCAACATTCGCTGTGTTCTCTGCAACATAATCTGCTGCTGCAGTGTCAAGCTTCTCTGCACGGTTCTCATCCAGTGCATTTGGACTGTTAACAAAGAGCTTAGCTCCTTCCTTAGTCATGAATGTTACGTCTGTGAGATTAGGTATAAGTGCTGCACCACCACCGCATGTACCAAATATAGCTGTGATCTGTGGTATTACACCTGATGCAAGAGTCTGCTTCATGAATACCTCTCCAAATGCATTAAGAGCATCTGTAGCCTCCTGAAGTCTGAGTCCGGCACAATCGATCAGCCCGATAACAGGTGCACCCATCTTCATTGCCATGTCGTAAAGGTTTGCGATCTTCTTGGCAT
>CAVCCL010000034.1:0-3879 GCA_963600665.1 Bifidobacterium catenulatum
GAGTAGTTAGCAAAAAGAGCATAATATTTTCGCAAATTAAAAGAAAACCAGGAAAAAGATACAAAAATATTAGAAATTGTATCTTTTTCCCGGTTTTTATCATTTTAGCGAAAAAATTATGCACTTTTGAATGCTGAGCAAGCTTGCTAGCCCACGGATCGGCAAACAGCAAGCCAAATAAACAGACATGCCGCCAAGAAGTAGCTCCTGCCGGCAATCAGCAGGGGCCACCCGGGCGGCAAAGCCGCCCGCGCCCGATATTACTCAGCGTCCTTTATCTCACTGTGAAGCTCCTGCAGTGACTTCACATCGCTGTCGCCGTGCTCCTGAACGTACAGGATACCCTTTGCGGTTGCTCTTGCGCCTGCGATCGTTGTCACATAAGGGATCTTAGCCTTGATGGCAGCCTTTCTGAGGTAACTGTCATCGTGGGCACTTTCCTTGCCGCTTGGAGAGTTGATGATAAGATCGATATCTCCATTTGTGATGAGATCGTTGATATTTGGTCTGCCCTCATAGAGTTTCTTGACCATCTCAGCCTTAACGCCAGCCTCTGTGATGATGCTGTGTGTTCCGCTTGTAGCGAGGATCTTGAAACCAGCCTTCTCGAAGAGCTGTGCGATCTCGATAACCTCATCCTTGTCCTTTCTGTTTACAGAGATGAGAACAGTTCCGCTTGTAGGCAGGAGAGTCTGTGTAGCCTCCTGAGCCTTGTAGAATGCCTCTCCGTAGTAAGTTGAAAGTCCGAGAACCTCACCTGTGGATCTCATCTCAGGTCCGAGGATTGGGTCAACCTCTGGGAACATGTTGAATGGGAATACAGCTTCCTTAACTCCGTAATATGGTATGTGCTGCTCCTTGAGTGTTGGAACAGGAGATGGTCTTCCTGTGAGCTCTGATGTGATGATATCAGTAGCGATAGGAACCATGCGCACATTACATACCTTTGATACAAGAGGTACGGTACGTGATGCTCTAGGATTTGCCTCAAGAACATATACCTTGCCGTTCTCAATAGCGTACTGCATGTTCATAAGACCTACGACATGCATCTCCTCAGCGATCTTCTTTG
This sequence comes from Bifidobacterium catenulatum, assembly GCA_963600665.1. Classification (GTDB taxonomy): domain Bacteria; phylum Bacillota; class Clostridia; order Lachnospirales; family Lachnospiraceae; genus Coprococcus. The sequence continues at coordinate 1,073 of CAVCCL010000034.1, forward strand.
TATATTCTTTGATAGTGGCAACATTCTCAGCAGTGATGTGCACTGAAGGAATGATGCAGGCTGAATCACCTGAGTGAACTCCGGCAAGCTCGATGTGTTCCATAACGGCAGGAACAAATGCGTGAGTTCCGTCGCTGATGGCATCTGCCTCACACTCAAGGGCGTGATTCAGGAATCTGTCTATAAGTATAGGTCTGTCTGGTGTGACACCAACGGCAGCTCTCATGTAACCGTCAAGGCTCTCATCGTCATATACGACCTCCATACCACGTCCGCCGAGAACGTATGATGGACGAACCATGACTGGATAGCCGATCTTGTGAGCAATCTCAAGTGCCTCGTCAACAGTAGTAGCCATGCCTGACTCTGGCATAGGGATCTCAAGCTTATCCATCATCTCACGGAAGAGATCTCTGTCCTCTGCAAGATCGATGACAGCAGGAGATGTACCGAGGATCTTCACGCCGTTCTTCTCAAGGTCAGAAGCGAGGTTAAGAGGTGTCTGTCCACCGAACTGTGCGATGACGCCGACAGGCTTCTCCTTGTTGTAAATGCTGAGAACATCCTCAAGTGTAAGTGGCTCAAAGTAGAGCTTGTCTGATGTATCGTAATCAGTTGAAACTGTCTCTGGATTACAGTTTACGATTATAGTCTCAAATCCGAGCTTCTTAAGTGCAAGTGATGCATGTACGCAGCAGTAGTCAAACTCGATACCCTGACCGATTCTGTTAGGACCTCCGCCGAGGATCATAACCTTTGGCTTATCCTCATTTACAGGATTGCTGTCAGGTGCATTGTATGTGGAGTAGTAGTAAGCGCTGTCCTTTGTTCCACTTACGTGTACGCCTTCCCATGCCTCTGTAACGCCGAGCTCGATTCTCTTATTTCTGATATCCTCCTCAGGAATCTCAAGGATCTGGCTGAGGTATCTGTCTGAGAAACCGTCCTTCTTGGCAGTGGTGAGTGCCTCGTCAGATGGGAGAGTGCCCTTGTGTGCTGCGAGTGCTTCCTCCTCCTCAACGAGTTCCTTCATCTGTTCTACGAAGTAATGCTTAACCTTTGTTATATCAAATATCTCATCTACTGTAGCGCCCTTTCTGAGTGCCTCGTACATGATGAAATGTCTGTCGCTTGATGGGTGTGCGAGCATGCGTAGAAGCTCATCCTTGCTCTTGGTATTGTAGTCCTTTGCATAGCCGAGACCGTATCTGCCTGTCTCAAGGCTTCGGATAGCCTTCTGGAATGCCTCCTTGTAGGTCTTACCGATACTCATGACCTCACCAACGGCACGCATCTGGGTTCCGAGCTTGTCCTCAACACCCTTGAACTTCTCAAATGCCCAACGAGCGAACTTGATAACCACATAGTCACCGTCTGGAACGTATTTGTCCAGTGTGCCGTACTTACCGCACTCGATATCCTTGAGGGTAAGTCCTGTTGCCAGCATAGCTGATACAAGGGCGATAGGGAAACCTGTAGCCTTTGATGCCAGGGCAGAAGAACGGGATGTTCTAGGGTTGATCTCGATTACGATGATTCTGTCTGATACAGGGTCATGTGCGAACTGTACATTTGTTCCACCGATGACCTCAACAGAGTCAACGATCTTGTATGCCTGCTCCTGGAGTCTCTTCTGAACGTCCTCAGAGATAGTGAGCATAGGAGCGGAGCAGAATGAATCACCTGTGTGTACGCCGAGAGGATCGATGTTCTCGATGAAACATACAGTGATCATGTTGCCCTCACAGTCACGAACGACCTCAAGCTCAAGCTCCTCCCATCCGAGGATAGACTCCTCAACGAGAACCTGACCTACAAGGCTGGCCTGGAGACCTCTTGCACATACAGTCTTGAGTTCCTCCTTGTTGTATACGAGTCCGCCGCCGGCACCGCCCATGGTGTAAGCAGGACGAAGAACAACAGGGTAGCCGAGCTGATCTGCGATGGCGAGAGCCTCATCTACAGAGTAGGCAACCTCACTTCTTGCCATTTCTATTCCGATTGCGTTCATGGATTTCTTGAATTCGATTCTGTCCTCACCGCGCTCAATGGCATCTACCTGAACACCGATGACTTTGACGTTATATTTGTCGAGAATGCCTTCCTTAGCTAGTTCGGCACAAAGGTTAAGTCCTGACTGTCCTCCGAGATTTGGAAGAAGAGCATCAGGTCTCTCTTTTGCAATTATCTGCTCAAGTCTCTTGACATTGAGTGGCTCGATGTATGTTACATCGGCTGTCTCAGGATCTGTCATGATGGTAGCAGGGTTGGAATTGACCAGTACGATCTCATATCCAAGCTTCTTAAGTGCCTTGCAAGCCTGAGTTCCTGAGTAGTCGAACTCACATGCCTGACCGATGATAATTGGGCCTGAGCCAATTATCAGAACTTTGTTAATGTCTTCTCTTTTTGGCATAGTTTTCTCCTTATCGTAAAATGATTATTATTCAGAGCGGATAGCACTGAAAACTGCATGGAATCACACAAATATTTTGATGTGATCTTAACATTGTTGGACACGATTTAATATATTTCTTAAAAATGCCCAAATTATTGTTATTATAAAGTATAAGAGCCAAAAAGTACAGAGCTAATGAAGAAATAAATTAAGAAAATGAATTAAAAAGAAATACAAAAAAGTAGCAGGAGCAAATTAAATAGTAGTATGTGTAAAGTGAATAATTAATTAAAAAAAATCCGGCATGTATGAAAAGCCATACCTGCCGGACTAATTACGCTATTGCAATTCGTATTTAAAAATACAGATAAAATGTCTTATAACACTTTTGAAAGGAAATCCCTAAGTC
>CAVCCL010000035.1:0-12265 GCA_963600665.1 Bifidobacterium catenulatum
ACAGAGCAGCAAATGTTTCGTTATCTTTAAAGAAGTCCTTCAATGCTGAATCAGGACTTGGCATAGTGTGTGTCAAAGCATCCCTCCTTATGAAAAATCCCGGCCGGTAGGCCTACTTTAGGCCATGAAAATAAGCATGTCAATAGATTTTGGCAAATGCGTTAACAAAGCGAATTTTGCCACTCAGAGTGGAAAAACAGGGGGTAAAAATATAGGGATTATACGTGGTGTATAGAAGTGGGAAATATTTCTCATAATACTTTCAGATGGACACGTGAGGACTTGGAGGTATAGCTGAGATGAAGAAAAAAGAAGAAAGATTATTTGATGGCTGGAAGCTGGTGACGGATTCGGGGTGTGGCCTGCTCGTGCCGGAGGATGCAGATATAGATCATGAAGTGGTTCCGTTTACAATATCGGTGGATGATATGGATTACATGGATGGGGATGATATGGATACAGGGGATATGCTCGAACATATTGACAGAAGCCGCGAGGGCGGAAGAACGAGCTGCCCGTCTCCGCATGCGTGGCTTGAAGCGTGGGGGGATGCTGGCAATGTGATCGCATTTACGCTGTCGTCCGCTCTGTCCGGCAGCTACAACAGTGCCATAGCGGCAAGGCATATGGCGCTTGAGAAGAACCCGGACAGGAATATCGCAGTTATAAATACATGCGGTGCCGGAGTATTCCCTGAACATCTGTTGCATGCAATATGCGAAGGGATTGAGGACGGGGATTCATTTGACACTATAGTAAGTGCCGCTGACAAGGCGGCGAGGGAGATACAGGTGATGTTTGCGCTTGGAAGCCTGGATAACCTTATAAAGGCAGGGCGCCTGAACAAACTGGTGGGGTATGCTGCGCACAGGTTCAGCATATCGGCGATAGGAGTGGCATCACCCGGCGGCAGGATAGAACTCAGACATAAGTTCAGGGGACTTAAGAAGATATATGGCAAGATGATAGATACTCTAAGGGAGGCCGGATTTGACGGCGGGGAACTTGTCATAAGCCACTGCATGAATGAGGAGGGCGCAGAGAAACTTGGACATCTTATCAAAGCCGAGTGGCTTGATACGGATGTGAGTGTTGTACCCGCAAGCGGGCTGTGCAGCTATTATATGGGAAAGGGCGGTATGATAGTGACATATTATGATGGCAACAGGGCTTAGACAGATGACAAATTGATAAAATAATGGAAGGTTAGTACACCTTCTATTATTTTTTGTGTATTAACCTATTGACATAGTAGGTAAATGGGAATATCCTATTTCTACGAGTCAGATATTGGCTTATTGCGCCTGAAAATGGCGGATGAGGGTGACACATGATAAGGTGGTGAATTTACGAAGTGTATTTACTATCGGATCGTGGCCACACTCATATGTAAGGAGGACATACAGATATGGTGATTTCTTCAAAGGGGGAATATGCCTTAAGGGTCATGGCTTATCTGGCCATAAACCATGATGGCAGGTTTATCCCGTTAAAAGAGATAGTACAGAAGGAAGAGCTATCCCAGAAGTATCTAGAGAGCATAATGCGCATGCTGTCAAAGGCCAACCTGATAGAGGCGGCCAGTGGACATGGCGGAGGCTACAGACTCAAGAAGGCTCCTGAGGAATATACGCTGTGGGAGATACTTGAACTCACAGAAGGAGGCCTTGCCCCGGTGGCATGCATGAAGAACAGTACGATGACCTGTGACAGATCCAAGCAGTGTTATACTTTGCCGATATGGCAGGGACTTGCTGAGCTCATACAGGATTATTTCAATAGTAAGACTCTTGCGGATGTGGCAAGAGGGGCAGAAAACGAAAATATAGAAGAGAGAGATTCGATAGCGGACTCATAATAAAAGGAGGCAGACTGATGTCAGATAAAAAGTTATTGGAAGTAAAGAATTTATATGTTGATGTTGAGGATAAACAGATCCTTCACGGTGTGAACCTGGAGATCGGCAAGGGCGAGACCCACGTACTTATGGGACCTAACGGAACAGGAAAGTCAACCCTTGGATATGCACTCATGGGCAATCCAAGATATACAGTCAGAGAGGGTGAGATATGGTTTGACGGTAAGAACATCACTGAGGAGACTGTCAACGAGCGTGCAAAGGCAGGAATATTCCTCTCATTCCAGAATCCTCTTGAGGTGCCTGGTGTGACACTCAGCTCATTTATAAGAAATGCCCTTGAGCAGAAGACCGGCAAGAGAATCCGTCTCTGGGATTTCAAGAAGGAGCTTGAGAGAACCATGGAGATCCTTCAGATGGATCCGTCATATGCAGAGAGAGACCTGAATGTGGGCTTCTCAGGTGGTGAGAAGAAGAAGGCAGAGATCCTTCAGCTTCTGATGCTCAAGCCATCACTGGCAATTCTCGATGAGACAGATTCAGGACTCGACGTAGATGCAGTCCGTACAGTATCAGCCGGTATCGAGGAGTATCAGAAGAATTGTAAGGGAAGCCTGCTTATCATCACACACAGCACCAAGATCCTTGAGTCACTCACAGTTGACTATACACATGTCATGGTTGAGGGCAAGATCATAGAGACTGGTGATGCGTCACTTGTGGACAAGATCAACGAGTCTGGATTTGCAGAGTACGAGGCTAAGTAGATAGCTGCAGTAATATGAAAGGATATAGAAGATGAAGGAAAAGACATATGTAGAGGACATAGACAGAAATATATATGACTTCAAGTATGACGACAAGGATGCCTACAAGCTTAAAGCTGGTCTCACACCTGAGATAGTTGAGCAGCTTTCAAAGGAGAAGCATGATCCGGCATGGATGCAGAATTTCAGACTTGAGTCTTTACAGATATACAACAATATGCAGGTTCCTGACTGGGGACCATCCATCGAGGGACTGGATATTGACAACATAGTTACTTACGTAAGGCCAAATACCAAGATGAAGGGTAGCTGGGATGAAGTCCCTGAGGAGATCAAGGATACATTTGAGAGACTTGGAATCCCACAGGCTGAGAGAAAATCACTTGCAGGAGTTGGCGCACAGTACGATTCAGAGCTCGTATACCACAATGTCCGTCAGGAGGTTGCGGATATGGGAGTCGTGTACACTGATATGGAGAGCGCACTCACCGGTGAGTATGCAGACATGGTACAGAAGCATTTCATGAAGCTTGTCACACCTCACGACCACAAATTCGCGGCGCTTCACGGAGCTGTGTGGTCAGGCGGTTCATTTGTATATGTACCACCTGGAGTAAAGGTTGAGATCCCGCTTCAGTCATACTTCAGACTTAACGCAGCGGGTGCAGGTCAGTTCGAGCACACACTCATCATCGTTGATGAGGGCGCGGACCTTCACTTTATAGAGGGATGTTCAGCGCCGAAGTACAATGTGGCAAACCTTCACGCAGGCTGTGTTGAGCTCTTTGTCGGCAAAAATGCAAAGCTCAGATATTCGACCATAGAGAACTGGTCAAAGAACATGTACAACCTGAATACCAAGAGAGCCCGCGTTGAAGAGGGCGGAACCATCGAGTGGGTATCAGGATCATTTGGATCACACGTGTCATATCTTTACCCTATGAGTATTCTTAAGGGCAAGGGCGCGAAGATGGAGTTCACCGGAGTTACATTTGCCGGAAAGGGACAGAACCTTGACACAGGAGCAAAGGTAGTGCATGCGGCACCTGACACGAGCTCATATATCAATACCAAGTCGATCTCAAAGGATGGCGGTATAAGCACATTCCGATCATCCGTTGTAGTGACAAAGGAGGCCGAGGACTCCAAGGCAGCAGTTTCATGCCAGTCACTTATGCTTGATTCGATATCACGTTCAGACACTATACCGGCCATGGATATAAGAACCAAGAAGGTAAATGTGGGACATGAGGCGCAGATAGGAAGCATCAGCGACGAAGCCGTGTTCTACCTGATGTCAAGAGGTATGAGCGAGGAAGATGCGAGAGCATGTATCGTCAGTGGATTTGCAGATAACGTATCGAAGGAGCTGCCTCTTGAGTATGCTCTTGAGATGAACAACCTCATCCGTCTTGAGATGAAGGGCAGTATAGGTTAAGGAGGTGCGTGACATGGAGAACAATAATGAGATGAAGATCAACAGACTCCCGGCAAAGACATGGTACTGGCTTCGCATGAACGACACAGCACTTAACTGGAACCCTGATATGGCGGGATGCAGTGTGAAGATAGATGGCGGCAAGGAAGCAGATAAGCCGGCTGCTGATTTTGACGGAATAGAGACTGGTGCAGGAAGAGATGCGGATGTGCTCTTCGCGCAGCAGGCAGCAGGACGTGTACTTGTTGCGGACGAGACCAACAAAGGTCAGACAGTACATGTGCTGATAAATGGAACCGGGGCAAGTGGCAGCAGCGGTTACGCTTACGTGCAGGCAGATGCCGGTTCAGATATGACAGTCATAGAGACATTTGGTGAGAATGCAGAGGGCGGCAGCCTAGCATTTAGAACGCGCTTTAATATAGAGAAGGATGCACACATACGTCTTGTACAGATATTTATGCAGGATGAGAACACGACAATACTCAACGATGTGGGAAGTGAGTGTGCAGAGAACGGACAGCTCGACGTCCTTCAGATATTTATCGGCAAGGGCAATCTGTATAACGGAGTGAGAACTGAGCTCATAGGCAAGGGCTCATCGACAAACATGGACATAGGATATCTTGGACAGAAGAAACAGGTCATAGATATCAACCTTGTTGTCAATCATATAGGTAAGAAGACCAACTGCAACATACAGGTGGATGGAACACTTAAGGATGCCGCTGAGAAGGTGTTCAGAGGTTCTATAGATTTCAAGACAGGTTCATCGGATTCCAAGGGTGCTGAGACAGAGAATGTACTGCTTCTCGGCGATGATGTGGTTAATAAGACCATACCACTTATCCTCTGTGCAGAGGAGAATGTGGAGGGCTCACATGGAGCGACCATCGGTGAGCTTGATGAGGACACGCTGTTCTACTTCGCATCGAGAGGAATCGACATGGAGACTGCAGAGGACATGATGACCAAGGGTAAGATGGAAGTCCTTTACCGCAAGATCCAGGACGAGGACACAGAGAAGCTGGTGGAGAAGCAGCTTGCGGAGGTAATGGAATATGACAGACAGGAATTATAGAGAGGACTTTCCTCTGTTAAGGAATAATGATACAGCATATATAGACAATGCGGCCACAGCACAGAAGCCACAGGTGGTCATAGACGCTGAGAGAGAGTTCTATGAGAAGAGCAATGCGAATCCACTCAGGGGATTTTACCCGCTCAGTCTTGAGGCGACAGAGAAGTATGAGAGTGCCAGAAAGGTAGTCAGGGACTTTATTCACGCTGACTCTGAGAAGGAGATCATCTTCACCAGGAATACCACAGAGAGCCTTAACCTTGTGGCATACAGCTATGCGCTGAACAATCTGAAGGCGGGTGATGAGATAGCAGTTACGATCATGGAGCACCACAGCAATATGCTTCCATGGCAGATGGCGGCCAGAGTAACAGGCGCAACTCTCAGATATCTCGACTGCGAGAAGGACGGAACACTGACGGATGAGACCATTGAGACAGGGATCAACGAGCACACGAAGCTGCTTGCTGTCGGACATGTGTCAAATGTTCTCGGATGTGTGAATCCAGTCAGAAAGATGGCTGACAGAGCGCACAGCTTTGGCGCGGTTGTCGTTGTCGATGGTGCACAGAGCACACCGCATATGGCTATAGATGTGCATGAGCTGGGAGCAGACTTCTTTGCATTCTCAGGCCACAAGCTCATGGGACCTATGGGAATAGGCGTGTTATACGGAAGACAGGAACTGCTTGACGCGATGCCTCCATTCATGTCAGGCGGAGAGATGATAGATTCAGTTTCAAGAGATGGTGCTGTATATGCGGAATTGCCTCACAAGTTCGAGGCCGGTACAGTCAACGCTGCTGGAGCTGCGGGACTTGCGGCTGCAATAGGCTACATCAAAGAGGTTGGATTTGACTATATAGAAAAGAGAGAGCTGGAGCTCACAACCCGTGCCATGGAGGGGCTTGCAAAGCTTCCTCACGTACATGTCATCGGCTCAGACAAGCCTGAGAACCACACCGGAATAGTGGCGTTCACCATAGACAATGTACATCCACACGATGTCAGCGAGATCATGGCTGCGGATGGAATAGACGTGAGAGCGGGACATCACTGCGCACAGCCGCTGCTTGTACATCTCGGTGTGTACAACACGACAAGGGCAAGCTTCATGTTCTACAATACAGATGAAGAGGTAGATGCATTTGTGGAGAGTGTCGCAAATGTGAGAAGGAGAATGGGATATGCAGAGTAGAAATTTTTATAACGAGATCCTGACAGAGCACAATATGAGACCTGATTTTAAATACGATCTTCCGGCAGCCAATATCGTGCTGGAGGGCGTAAATCCCAACTGTGGCGATGACATCTGGCTTAAGCTTAAGGTTGAGAACGGAGTCATCGAGGACGGTTCATTTGTGGGTGATGGATGTGCCATATCCCAGGCATCAGCGGATATCATGCTGGGAATGATAATAGGAAAGACCAAGGAGGAGGCTCTGAGACTTGGACAGCTCTTCCTGAAGATGATACAGGGCGAGGCTACAGACGAGGAGATAGACCAGCTTGAGGAGGCATCAGCACTCAAGGATATAGCGCACATGCCGGCCAGGGTAAAGTGTGCGGTCCTCGGATGGCACACCCTCGAGGAAGCTTTGAAGAAAGCAGAGTAAGGGCTTCCTTATCTGTATCTTAACTATTGATATGATATACTTCACTTGAATGTGTGAAAGCGGGCGCCGCTGGTAAGATCTATGTCGTTTGTGACATGAGGTGTACTGGTGGCGCTTTCTTTAAAATTTACAGGTTTGGATATTACTTATGAAAAATGCAAAGAACATACTAAAAAACGTATTGCTGCTGACAGGTATAATCATGGTAGGTTTCGCATTGTGCCTTGTCATCAAGAAAACATTTGAGACGGATATTATGATATCGGCGGTTATGGTGCTGTCTGTATTTCTTATATCTGTATTCACGGACGGATATGTGTACGGAATGATCGCGTCGATAATCAGTGTGATCATAGTGAATTTTGCATTTACGTTTCCGTATTTCAAGATAGACTTCATGATACCTGAGAATATCACATCGGCGGTTATCATGATAGCCATCGCATTTATAACCTGTGGCTTTACCAGTAAGATAAAGCGCCAGGAAGTGATAAAAAAGGAGAGTGAGATGGAGAAGATGAGGGCAAACCTGCTCAGGGCAGTATCCCACGATTTCAGGACTCCACTTACAACTATATATGGTGCGAGCTCGGCCCTCATAGAGAGTGGCAGGGAGTTCACGGACGAGCAGCGCGAGAAGATGCTCCGGGGTATCCAGCAGGATTCACAGTGGCTCTACCGCATGGTGGAGAACCTTTTGTCAGTGACGAGGCTGGACGGAGACATTAATCTCATAAAGACCCCGATAGCCCTGGATGAGCTGATAGATTCGGTGCTTATCAAGTTCGCAAAGAGATACCCGGATCAGGAGGTGGAAGTGGAACTGCCGGATGATCTGGTCATCATTCCTATGGATGCTATCCTCATAGAGCAGGTCATCATCAATATTCTCGAGAATGCCGTACAGCATGCGGAGGGGATGAAGAAGCTGACTCTCAGCGTGGCACAGGATAAAGAAAGCGTCGTATTTGAGATAAAGGATGATGGTGCCGGGATACCTGAGGACAGAATGAAGCATCTGTTCGATGGCGGACTTCTGGGAGACAGTTCTGACAGTGTATCAGCGGACTGCCGTCAGCGGAGAAATGCAGGGATAGGGCTTTCCGTATGTGCCACTATAGTGAAGGCACATGGCGGGGAGATAAGAGCTTACAATTCAAAAAATGGTGGAGCAGTATTCAGATTCACACTTGCTGCTATGGAGGTTACAGATGAGCAATAATAAGTATAAGGTTCTTATAATAGAAGACGAACAGAATATCAACAATCTGCTGGACACTCTGATGCAGGCAAATGGCTATCAGACGATCATAGCCACATCCTGCGGGAGCGGACTTATGATGTATGCGTCACACAGACCGGACATAGTCATACTTGACCTTGGACTTCCTGACAAGGATGGAATAGCATTCCTGACGGAGATAAGGAAGACGGATTTTACACCGGTCATAGTCCTGTCTGCCAGATCAGATGAGAAGGATAAAGTTGAGGCATTAAATCTCGGGGCAAATGATTATGTGACGAAGCCATTTGGCTCGGAGGAGCTTGTGGCAAGGGTGAGATCGGCGCTGCGCACTGCTCTCCATCAGGCACATGACAGTGAGCTTCCCTCAGGAAAATTCCAGACTGGGGATCTTGTCATAGACTATGAGGCGAGAAGAGTGTTCATAGGAGACGAGGAGATCAAGCTTACCCAGACCGAGTACAACATAGTCGATCTGCTGTCCAGACACCCGGGCAAGATGCTTACATACAGCTTCATTGTCAAGGAGGTCTGGGGATACAATGACATGGGAAGCACCAAGAGGCTTCAGGTAAACATGGCAAATATAAGAAAGAAGTTCGGCGTGAAGCCGGGCAAGAAGAGCTTTATCATCAATGAGCTGGGCGTGGGATACAGGATGTGTGATGATGAGTGACAGATAATGGGGCAAGACGAGAAGCCGGGTATACAATAAGTGGATTGTATATCCGGCTTTTTGCCTTTTTATACAAAATAATAGGGAATTTTGCGAGATTGACAAAAAAATGTGCGTAATACATAATTGTGATATGGTGTATTAAAAGGGAAGGTTATGTTTTAAGGAAAAGGAGGAACTTTATGAAAAGAAGTAACAGGTTTATGGCGGTCATTGCGGTGATCCTTGCATTTGCATTGACATTTACAGGTGTCAGCATTCCGGCAAATGCGGCGGCAACATCAACCGTCAAGAGTATCACGGTGAAGAATCTTCCAAGTAATACTCTTACACTCAAGGCGGGGAAAACATTTACCTTGAAGACAAATACGACTTCAGGCAATCTGAAATTTTCAACAAGCAATAAAAAGATCGTGACAGTATCTTCTGCAGGCAAGATCAAAGCAGTGAAAAAGGGTAGTGCAAATATCACGATCTCTCTCAAGTCAAATGCGAAGATCAAGAAGGTGGTGAAGGTCACAGTCGGACAGCCGGCCACAAGAGTCAAGGTGAACAAATCTGCGCTGACGATCAAGAAGGGCAGGTCGGCAGTGATAAAGGCGACAGTAGGACCTAACACAACCAGCAATAAGAAGGTTATCTGGAAGAGCAGCAATTCCAAGATCGCAAAGGTAAGCACTACAGGCAGGGTCACAGCGGTAAAAGGCGGAACAGTGACTATCACAGCAGTGGCTGCAGACGGTTCAGGAAAGAAAGCAGTCTGCAAGGTAACAGTAAAGGCACCGATAACATCATTAAAATTCAGCAAAACAAGTGGAAAGCTGTATGTAGGCAAAACGATGCAGCTCAGTCCTGTGATAAAGCCAGCGGATGCAACAAATAAGAAATGTGCATGGAGCTCTTCAAATGATAAGGTAGCCATGGTAAATTCTGAAGGAAAAGTATATGCGGTTGCTGCAGGAACAGCAGTGATAACAGCAAAGGCTACAGATGGCACAGGCAAGAAGGCGACATATAAAGTCACAGTTGCGAAAGCGAACACCATAGCATCTGCAACTGTCAGTGACCCACAAACTGTACAGGTTACATTATCGGAAAGTCAGAAACTTCCGGCTTCCAGCTTTGTTGTAAAGGCGAGCACGGTACTGAATGGAACATATAACTATACCATTCCATTGGACGGCGTGACGACAAAGGACAATAAAACCTACACCATAGCGCTGAGAAGAGGATGCTCATTAAGCGATTATGTGAGAGTCCGTGTCTATGTAGATGGACTGTATGGCACAGGTAAGTCAAGTATTGAGACATATTATTCCAAGGATCACTCAAATAGAAGGGTTTATATGACTTATGAAATTGAACAGAATGAGTCATTCAGCAGAGACTTTACAGTGGATCGCGCAAGAGGAATATGTAAATTTACTGTAGACAAGCTCCCTGATGGTGTGAAATATGCAATAAAACCGGATGGAAGTAACGCGATCAGTTTCAGTGGAACAGTGAAAAAGACAGGAACAATGAAAACAACAATTAAGTCTGTTGATGAGCTGGGGGATATAGTTACATATATAATCACATGGAACGTCAGCAGTTCGTCTGTGATTTCGGCGTATTATATACCTCAATACGGCATGATAGATACGGATGATAAATATTATTCAGTAAGTGTGAAGCCCGCATCTGTCGCAGGCGGTTCGGGAGAATACACTTATAGCATAGACGGGGATGACTATGGTCTGAGTGTTGATATAACAGGAAGGGTCACAGGAAAAATCTATCAGGAGGGAACATATAACCTGAAGGTAAAGATAACGGATGACAACGATACGAAGATCAGCACCACAGTTAACTGTGAGATAAATGCTAAAAAGGCGATCAAGGTTGAGGGGTATGTCAAGGATATAAATGGAAATAACCTGAACGGGGTATCGATCATGTTCTACAATCAGGATAAAGCGACTCCTTATAAGCTTGCTTGGAATGGTGTTACATCAAGGAATGATGGCTCATATTCGATGGATCTGTTCCCTGGTACATACGAAGTGGTAATATCCATTAGAGATGACAGCACATATCTGTATAATCAGAAATTTGACAAGTCTGAGACTGGCAGAAATCTTGTATCGGATGTATTAAAACTTGCTGTAAATCCTGACAATGCCAAGTATTCTGTTGATGATATTGGAGCATGGTATGATGAATACGACAGACAATGCGGTACAAACGGGTATGTTTATCTTGTCCCAGGAACATCATATACACTTAAGGCCAAGGGAATGGGTAAGCGAGGAGTGATAACTGCAAAGGTAGACAGAAAGGCAGTTTCAGTCACAGCAAAAATGTCTGAGGATGTGATCGAGATTGGCGATAAAACCTCATTTTATGCAGAAAAAGAAGAGTTATACAAATTTGTGCCAAAAACCACGGGCACATATTACTTCTATTCAATTTCGACAGGAGATCCGTATGGATATCTGTATGATGAGAACAGAAAAATACTGGCAGCAGTGGATGATGTAAAGCACGACCTGTCAACTAATAAAAATGATTTTTGCATAAGTTATAAATGTGTTGCGGGCAAGACATATTATATATCCGTAATCAGATCCGCGTGTGATGTATATATATCGACTACAAATCCGAAATCTTCTAATTAAATATTGTGGTGATAATGTCAAATATACAGTTTGTATATATATTGGAAAGTGATATAATAAGTAATATGATAGCTGTAGTTGCGTAGACTGGATATGCACATATTATAGTGAGGAGGATCATATTATGAACAAACTAATGAGAAAAGTAGTCGTGTTAATGGTTGCATTTTCCATGCTGTTTGCCGGGGCTTTTGCATCGGGATCGACGGAGGTTCAGGCAGCCACAACCCCTGCAAAGGTGACAATAAAGAGCGCAAAGGCAAACTACTGGCATGATGAGATATTTGTGTCATGGAAGAGTGTGAAAAACGCCACAGGTTACCAGGTGGCATTTAGAAAGACGAACAGTTCTGTATACAGAAAGGTTTCGGTAAGGGGAAAAACATCAAGAACACTTCTGCTTGACACTTACAGGACATCGTACACCATAAAAGTCAGAGCGTTCAGACAGGTCAGGGTAAAAGGAAAAGTAAAAACCTATTATGGCAAATGGTCAAATATAAAGGTTGTAAAACAGAAATATACACCACCAAAGAATAACACAGGTTCCGGCAGTTCTGGAAATTCCGGAAGTGGAAATGGTTCACAGGGATCGATTGGAACAGGTTCTGGAAATGATGTATGGATACCGAGAACAGGAAAGAAGTACCACAGCAGATCGACATGTAGCGGAATGAACGGACCGACAAAGGTATCAAAGAGTTATGCAGAGAGCATGGGATATACTCCTTGTAAAAAGTGTTATTAAGTATATTTTATTACATGATATTATGAAAAGGTGAAAACCGTGGATTCAACAGATATATTGAATCCACGGTTTTTGTCTTTTTATACAAAAAAATAGGGAACTTTGTAAGATTGACAAACAATACAGGTCACTTATAATTAGGGTATGTTGTATGGGAAGGGATAGTACATTGTAGAAG
>CAVCCL010000036.1:0-2121 GCA_963600665.1 Bifidobacterium catenulatum
CCAGCGTGAATCACCGGGCGTCCTCATCTATGATGTCGAAATCAAGATCGTCCGCTATCTGTTCATATACAAGCTTCATCATTCTCACCAGCTTCTGCTCCGCCCTGATAAAGTCATTGACTATAGTATCATGGACTATAGAGTCATATTCCATGAATAGATTATTAACTTCATCATATGGATTGTCAAGCATTTCGTTATTCTGTATTTCATAATTTTTCTTACGAAATTCCATGAGCTGCTGAAGTTTTTCAGGTTTCTGTCTAAGTTTATCCTTGCAATACTGATAATTCTTGTAGACATCAGAATCCTTGATGCACGCATTCAATTGTCTGCTAAGTTCCAATGTATCTGTCATTTTCTCACCCTTCTACACCTCTGTGATTATAGGAAGGATCATAGGACTTCTCTTTGTCCTCTTCCAGAGGAACTCTCCCATGTCATCCTTTATCACGGATTTGATCTTACCCCAGTCTGTCACGCCGCGGCTCAGACATCTGTCGAGAGCCTCCTGACATGTGATCCTGCAGTCTTCCATAAGTGTCTCAGACTCCCTGACATACACGAAGCCCCTTGACACTATATCCGGTCCTGCAACAAGCTGGTTGCTGTATCTGTCTAGGGTCACAACTATGATTATGAGACCATTCTGTGACAGAAGCTGTCTGTCTCTGAGAACGATATTTCCAACGTCTCCAACTCCAAGTCCATCTACAAATACGCCCTGTGCCGGAACCTTGCCGACAACGTCGAACTTCTCCTCACCTATCTCAAGAACATCGCCTGTGGTCATGATCTTGACATTCTCCTTAGGGATTCCCATCTCAACTGCAAGCTCTGCATGTCTCTTGAGGTGTCTGTACTCACCGTGGACAGGTATTGCATATTTCGGTCTTGTAAGCGCATATATAAGCTTGAGCTCCTCGCGGCATGCATGACCGGATACATGTGTATCCTCAAATATAACGTGTGCACCCTTTGCCTCGAGCTCATTTATAACCTTGAATACCGCCTTTTCATTTCCCGGTATAGGATGTGAACTGAAAATGACCACATCACCAGGCTTTATGGCTACTTTATTGTGTATGGATGCAGCTATACGTGACAGCGCAGCCATGTTCTCTCCCTGACTTCCCGTGGTGATGAGAACGACCTTCTCATCCGGGTAGTTCTTCATCTCACTTATATCTATGAGTGTGTTATCCGGTATGTTGATATATCCAAGCTCGGACGCCGTGGTGATGATGTTCACCATGCTTCGTCCCTCTATGACAGCCTTTCTGCCATACTTGTAAGCTGAATTTATGATCTGCTGTACTCTGTCAACGTTGGATGCAAATGTCGCTATGATGATCCTGTGATCCTTGTTGTCGTTGAACAGATTGTCAAATGTTCTTCCCACTGTCTTCTCCGACTGTGTGAAGCCCTCCTTCTCAGCATTTGTCGAGTCAGCCATAAGGGCAAGCACACCCTTCTTGCCAAGCTCAGCAAATCTCTGAAGATCTATGGTTCCACCAAATACCGGTGTGTAGTCTATCTTGAAATCTCCGGTGTGGACAATGAGTCCGGCCGGTGTGTATATTGCAAGTGCTGCTGAATCGGCTATGGAGTGATTTGTTCTGATGAATTCCACTCTGAAAGCCCCGAGATTTATATTCTGACCATACTTTACAACCTTTCTTCTGGTGTTGTTCATAAGGTTGTGTTCCTTCAGTTTGTTCTCTATAAGACCCATGGTCAGCTTGGTCGCATAGATCGGCATGTTTAATTCTTTCTCAATGTACGGTATGGCTCCTATGTGATCCTCATGTCCATGGGTAACCACGAGTCCCCTGACCTTGTCCGCGTTTTCCTTGAGATATGTGACATCAGGGATTACCAGATCGATTCCTAACATGTCGTCCTCAGGGAATGCCAGTCCGCAGTCAATGACTATGATAGAGTCCTCATACTCTATCGCAGTGATATTCATTCCAATCTGTTCCAGACCGCCCAAAGGAATGATCTTCACTGTCTCTTTATTATTCTTATTCAATTTTCTTATACCTCCAAATTTACGTCCTCAAGCAGTTCGTCAAATATCTTGATGACCGCCTCTAATTCTTTTTCATCTTCCACAAT
>CAVCCL010000037.1:0-2527 GCA_963600665.1 Bifidobacterium catenulatum
TTACAAAGCTGATCAACAACATTATGTTAGATGGTAAGAAGGGTGTAGCACAGAAGATCGTCTACGGTGCATTTGATCGTATCGCAGAAGAGACTGGTAAGCCTGCATTAGAGGTATTCGAAGAGGCTATGAACAACATCATGCCACTCCTCGAGGTTAAGGCTAGACGTATCGGTGGTGCAACATACCAGGTACCTATCGATGTAAGACCTGACAGAAGACAGGCTCTTGGACTTCGTTGGTTAACAGCTTTCTCACGTGCAAGAAGTGAGAAGACTATGGAAGAGAGACTTGCGAAGGAGATCATGGATGCAGCTAACAACACAGGTGCATCTGTAAAGAGAAAAGAAGACATGCACAAGATGGCAGAGGCAAACAAGGCATTCGCTCACTACAGATTCTAATTATCTGTATGAGAATGCATTTGCATGCATGCTTATGTGTATATGGGACACAATAGATGTGTTACGAAAATTAGCAAAAGGAGGACAATCCGTTGGCTGGAAGAGAATATCCATTGGACAGAACAAGAAACATTGGTATTATGGCTCATATCGATGCCGGTAAGACAACTCTTACAGAGCGTATCTTATACTATACTGGTGTTAACTATAAGATTGGTGATACTCATGACGGTACAGCTACCATGGACTGGATGGAGCAGGAGCAGGAGAGAGGTATAACAATTACTTCGGCTGCTACAACATGTCACTGGACACTTGAGGATCATCACAAACCAAAGGCTGGCGCGTTAGAGCACAGAATCAACATCATCGATACTCCGGGACACGTTGACTTCACTGTTGAGGTTGAGCGTTCACTTCGTGTACTTGACGGAGCTGTAGGTGTATTCGATGCTAAGGCTGGTGTAGAGCCTCAGTCAGAGAACGTATGGCGTCAGGCTGACACATACAATGTACCTCGTATGGCATTCATCAACAAGATGGATAAAATGGGTGCAGACTTTTTCTACTCAGTTCAGACAATCATTGATCGTCTGGGCAAGAATGCAATTCCAGTACAGATCCCTATCGGAAAAGAGTCAGACTTCATCGGTCTGATCGATCTGTTTGAGATGGAAGCATACTACTACAAAGATGATAAGGGCGAGGACATCGAGATCACAACTATCCCTGATGACCTTAAGGAGCTTGCAGACAAGTGGCATGAGAACCTTGTCGAGAAGATCTGCGAGTTAGATGATGACTTAATGATGATGTATCTTGAGGGCGAGGAGCCATCAATCGACGAGATGAAGAAGGTTCTTCGTAGAGCAACTATCGCATGTGAGGCAGTTCCTGTATTCCTTGGTTCAGCTTATAAGAACAAGGGTGTTCAGAAGATGCTTGACGGTGTTATCGAGTACATGCCAGCACCAACAGATATCCCTGATATCACAGGTGTTGATCCAGACGGTAACGAGGTTGTTCGTCATTCATCAGATGAGGAGCCATTCTCAGCTCTTGCATTCAAGATCATGACAGATCCATTCGTTGGAAAGCTTGCATTCTTCAGAGTTTACTCAGGTACACTGAACTCAGGTTCATACGTACTGAATGCAACAAAGGATAAGAAGGAGCGTGTAGGACGTATCGTACAGATGCATGCCAACGCTCGTAAAGAGATTGATAAGGTTTACTCAGGAGATATCGCAGCCGCTGTAGGTTTCAAGCTTACAACAACAGGTGATACAATCTGTGATGAGCAGCATCCAGTTATCCTTGAGTCAATGGAATTCCCAGAGCCAGTTATCGAGCTTGCTATCGAGCCTAAGACCAAGAATGATCAGGGTAAGATGGGTGAGG
Source organism: Bifidobacterium catenulatum (assembly GCA_963600665.1). GTDB lineage: Bacteria > Bacillota > Clostridia > Lachnospirales > Lachnospiraceae > Coprococcus. The sequence goes on from CAVCCL010000037.1 coordinate 1,806, forward strand.
CGCTCGCAAAGCTTGCTGAGGAGGATCCTACATTCAAGGCTCATACAGACAAAGAGACAGGACAGACAATCATCGCCGGAATGGGTGAGCTTCACCTTGAGGTTATCGTTGATCGTCTTCTCCGTGAGTTTAAGGTTGAGGCAAACGTTGGTGCACCTCAGGTTGCTTACAAGGAGACATTCACAAAGCCAGTTGACATCGACAGTAAGTATGCTAAGCAGTCAGGTGGTCGTGGACAGTACGGTCATTGTAAGGTTAAGTTCGAGCCTATGGATCCTAACGGTGAGGAGACATTCAAGTTCGAGTCAACAGTTGTCGGTGGTGCTATTCCTAAGGAGTACATCCCAGCAGTTGGAGAGGGTATCGAAGAGGCAGCTAAGGCTGGTATCCTTGGTGGTTACCCAGTACTTGGTGTTCATGCTAACGTATACGATGGATCATACCATGAGGTCGATTCATCAGAGATGGCATTCCACATCGCTGGTTCTATGGCATTCAAGGAGGCTATGGCTAAGGCAGATCCAGTTCTTCTTGAGCCTATCATGAAGGTTGAGGTTACAATGCCTGAGGAGTACCTCGGTGATGTAATCGGAAGCTTAAATGCTAAGAGAGGCCAGATCGAGGGTATGGATGATATCGGCGGTGGTAAGATCGTCAGAGCATTCGTTCCACTTGCAGAGATGTTCGGATACTCAACAGAGCTTCGTTCATCAACACAGGGT
>CAVCCL010000038.1:0-8807 GCA_963600665.1 Bifidobacterium catenulatum
ATATGACGGTGTATATGCGAAGGATGAACCTACCTTTGCATCCGGGCATATCTCCTTAAGCGCTATGACACTCTTGGCGTGCGCCATAAATGCATGGTGGTTGACCTGATAGAACATCTTCTGATCGTCCACCTTTCCTGGTGGGTGCATACCCGCATTCCAGCCAAGCCCAGTGAAAATGTTCTGCTCGTTCATGATTATCCAGTATTTTACCCTGTCACTATATCTCTCAAAGAGCACCCTTGCATATCTGACAAAATCATCGACTATGCGTCTGCTCTCCCATCCGTGATACTGCTCCTCCAGAGCCTGCGGCATGTCCCAGTGGTACACTGTTACCATTGGCACTATATCATACTTGACCAGTTCATTGATCAGGTCATCATAGAACTGTAAGCCCTTTTCATTTACCTCACCATTGCCATCAGGTATGATCCTTGGCCAGGATATTGAGAACCTGTAAGTCTTAAGTCCCATCTCCGCCATAAGTGCCACATCTTCCTTGTATCTGTGGTAATGATCAACCGCCTTATCACCTGTCGTAGCCTTAAATGTTTTTCCCGGGATCCTTACGAACTGATCCCAGTTGGATGGGCCTTTGCCATCCTCATTCCACGCTCCCTCCACCTGATATGCAGCAGACGCACTGCCCCACAGGAAATCTTTCGGGAAGCCATTTGATCTATCAAAATACATAAACCGCCCTCCATACTATATAGAATCTGTATAGCATGCCTTCAACATGCCTTTGTCGTCATATGCTACAGACTGCCCAGCACATCTCCTATCTTATCCGCTATCAGAAGATCTGCATTGCTGTCCGACTGTGTCGGGGACATATTTATAACCACCAGTTTCCGTCCCCTGAAATATCTGATAAGTCCTGCTGCCGGATACACAACAAGCGATGTACCACCGATTATCATCGTATCCGCCTCGGATATATACTGGAGTGCCCTCGACATATTGTCCTCATCAAGTGCCTCCTCATACAGCACCACATCCGGTTTTACAGTGCCTCCGCACTTTTCACACTTAGGCACACCATCCGAATTGACTATATAATCCAGGTCATAGAAAGCATGGCATTTCTCACAGTAATTTCTGTGAACAGAACCATGGAGCTCTATGACATTCCTGCTGCCTGCCATCTGGTGAAGTCCGTCGATATTCTGCGTTATCACCGCCTTGAGCTTTCCCTGTTTCTCAAGCTCCGCCAGCTTTATATGAGCCTTGTTTGGCTTTGCATCAGCAAATATCATCTTGTCCTTATAGAATCTGTAGAATTCCTCCGGGTTACGTCTGTAAAAGCTGTGGCTGATTATAGTTTCCGGCGGATACTTATACTTCTGATTATACAGTCCATCCACACTCCTGAAATCCGGTATACCGCTCTCCGTCGATACTCCTGCACCGCCAAAGAAAACGATATTATCCGAATCTTCTATGATCTGTCTCAGCTCATTCAACTTTTCTGTATCCATATACATACACCTCCAGACAATGACTACTGTGTCTCAGTAACCTTTACCGTAACTGTACACGTATTTACCACGGTGTACTTATCTCCATCAGGGACACTGAGCGTGATCGTATTATCGCCATATGAGAGCTTGGAAGCATCTATGGACAGCTTCAGGCTCTTGGCCGATACCTTGGACACCGCACTTGAGATTCCGCTCACGGTTATCGTATTGCTGTCACCCATGCTCATCTCATAGCTGTATCCACTCTGCTTGCCCCTCAGGGTGATATCCCCTGTGGTCACCGTTATATTTCTTGTAACTGATTTCTCGATCGCTATCTTCACATTGATGTATGCGCTCTCCTTTGTCACGACCACACCCTCTGGAAGATACTTTGATACATCAAGTGTCGTCTCAACATCTGCTGTACATCCACTCACATCAACATCCGTTATATCAAGGCTTGTTATATCCTTTATTATCGATGCGTCTCCACCTATATCAACGGTCTCCGGTACATATGTTATATCTGACACAAGATATCCATCCGCAGGATCTCCTGTGACATCCACATGAACAGGTATATTCTTAGTCTTGTATACCGGAACTGTGACTGCTATCGATATCTCATCGTAGGATATCGACTTGTCTGATACCTTCTCACCATCAGCGGTTACAAATACAGGCGTACAGTTTGTCGTTATATCATCCTTTGCACTGGTCACATCAACTGTCACCTCTGCACGGTCTATGCTCGAAACTATACTTGCAGCACCCTTTATCGTTATGAGGTTTGGAGCTGCCACACTGTTACCAACCGTATATCCGGAAGCAACCTCGCCTGTTGTCACCACGGACACAGGAACTGACACTGACTTCTCGTCCTCAAGTTCAACTGACAGCACGTTGTCCACAACAGTTATACTGACCTTCTTAGCTATGTTGGTGCTGTTCGCAGTTACAGTGATAGGCACCGCATTTGTTATTGATATCTTTGACATATCCGCTACAGCCTTGAAATCCGATGCATCAAGATCGCTTATAAGTGATTTACGCCCTTTGACGACTATGTCCACGGTATCACCTGAAGTTATCGTGTACAACTGATTCTGACTTGTTATGGCGTCAGTATTTACCAGATTGACCGGAATGTCCCTTATGGTCCTTGTCACGGCTGAATCATCGATGTTCAGGACAAGAAGCCACACCAGAAATCCAAGCACAACCGACAGAAGCTTAAGACCTATATTGCTGTATATCTTATTTGCCTTTTTCTTAGGCTCTGCGCTGTTATTTTTCATTCTCATCAGCCTCCTTTCTGGAAGCTTTATTCTTATTCTCCACAACGACTCTCTTTCTCCGCTTAACCGGACGGACACCTGAAGACCTGTGGCTCTTTCTTCCGTTATACTCCTTGCACAGCGTCTGAAGATGACTTCTCACGCCCTCGCTGTCCAGATTCCTGAAGAGCTCGCCTCCCTGTGCAATGGATATTGAACCTGTCTCCTCAGATACGATAAGAGTCATACTGTCTGACACCTCACTGATACCTATACCGGCTCTGTGTCGGGTTCCCAGCTCCTTGTTGATGGAGTCATTTGCAGACAGTGGCAGATAACATGTGGCAGAAACCACCCTGTTCTTTCTTATGATCACCGCACCATCATGAAGCGGTGTGTTGTGCTCAAATATATTGAGAAGCAACTGGTTAGTCACGACCGCATCGATCGGTATTCCCGTATCAATATACTCGCCCAGTGCAACCTCATTCTCAATGACTATGAGTGCACCGGTACGGTTTGCAGACAGGACCTGGGCCGTCTTCACAAGCTCATATATCGTTTTCTCCGATATAACACCATCGTCCTCGCCATCTCGTATAATGTAATTGATCAGCTTCTTTCTTCCAAGCTGTTCAAGTCCTCGTCGAAACTCCGGCTGGAACAGGATCACCACCGCAATTATTCCCACACTGAATGCATTCTTAAGCAGATATAAGATCGTATTGAACTGGAACGCCGCCGCAATGGCAGTGAAGAGCACGATCATAACTATACCCTTCAGAAGAGTCCATGCTCTGCTCTGCTTGAACCACAGCATGATCCTGTATATAAAGAATGACAAAATAAGTATCTCTATTATATCCACTGTGCCTGGAACTGTTATATAAAACCAATCAAAATACGTTGATATAAACGTTGATATCTTATCCATTTCATCCTCCTTTCGGTATATAAATACTCCGTATAATTAATGTGACCTGACAAAAGTCAGGTCACTCACATGTAAGCTCTTTTCAATGTATCTATCTTGTTGATCCTGTAACAGAATCTTCCTTTGCCGCAGACCGGCTTCTCTGTGCGCCTGATCCGGACAAAGTCGTTTTCTTCTGCTGTGGTCTTGGCGATGGCTGCTCTCTTCTGGCTGCCTTTCTCTGGGTTCCACCCATGACCTTTGGCACAGCCTTTACATAGTAGTAGTATTCATCGTCCTCAAACTGTGTATTCTCAACACTTGAGTAGTCCACAACTGTCTTGAAGAACTGAACCACTATGGCCACCAGTATCGCCAGTATGCATCCAAGCAGAGCCCCCGCAAGGGATACCTCAACTTCCATGGACAAAGTTCCAACCAGGAACAGTATGATCTCTACCACACCGCCTGTGATGATGGCAACGTACCATGAATATGCAAATGACATTCTATATATTATGTATGTAAGAACTATAACAACTGCAAACACTATGATGGTGAGCAGAAGTGTCTTATCCTGTACCAGATGCTGGAAAATATACTTGTATCCCTCTATCAGATCACCCTCTGCTGAACTTGAGCTTAAAGCGACGTAATCAGCAGTATACTTCAGGAAGAAGTAGAATATACAGCCAAATGCTGCAGGAACCATTCCTGTGAATCCAGCTATCATTCCAGCCAGGATTGGCATGAAATACTGGAACTTTATTATGTAAAAGAATGGCATAAACAGAATGATCCATGATGCCTTAGGGAAAAATCTTATATATACACAATACATTATCACAAATATGACAACAAATGAGATTCCAAGCTCCAGACTTGCGCTGGCAACCTGGGCACATGCGTACAGTCCTGCAATGGCAAGCGTGAGCTGGCCTGAAAGGAACGCACACACAAAAGCTGCTGCCAGAACCACCACGATGCTGCTTATCGTGCTGTTATATCCTGTGAGATGGTTTATTGACCAGAACACAACAAGTGCCAGTATAAACTTACACAGTGGTGAAACAAATTTATCATACTTACTACAAAAATTCTTTACTCCATCGCGGAAATCCAGAAGTGTTGACATTATCAGTTAGCCCTCCTCTTTTTTTTGACAGAACGGCGTGTTCCGTCCTCGTTCTCATAAAATTCTATCAGTTTCTTAAGATTCTGGTTATACTTTATGAGTTTTGGCTTTGCCTTCATATATCTGTATGTATATAAGACCCACGCAAAAAGCGCAAATGCAATACACACCACTGCATAGCCGCCCACAATGCTGCTCGCCACCTTCACATAGTCAAGCTCTGTGAGCTTCTCAACTATATCTGCAAGATTATAGTATATGTAAGCTGCGGCAAAAACTACAAACAGCACCGTAGATGAAACAATTGTCTTAAGACAGTTAAGCTTCACATAGTCACTTTGAAAATATTTACCCTTTTCGAGATCCTCACGTCCAAGCGACTCCTTGTACATGGCGATCTTCGTCATTAGAATGACCTTTTCTTCGTTTACCATTGCTCGATTCTATCTCCTTATTCTGGTCACTTTTCCACAAATGACCATAACTAGCAGTATTATACCCCGCGTCTTAATATTGCGCAAGTTTTATATTTAGAATTTAATGTCTATTAATGTATGATCACCAAGTGCGTCCGCCGTAGTAATCATGTTCATTTTTGTATGTCTCGTATGCATCCATCTCCTGATTTCGCTGCTCAAGACTGTCTCCCTGGATGGCATCAAGCTGCTTTCGTATCTCCGATTCCTTATCAGAAGTCTGAGGCTCCTGTGTATCCTCTTCGTTTTCATCGTCACTGCCCTTATCCTTCTGGTCCTTTGGATCCTGATCACCTTTCTGATCCTGTTCCTCCGTCTGCTTCCTGAGCTGTTCCTCAAAGGCATCTATCTCATCCTTCAGAGTCTGTGCATCCTCGTAATGTCCATCCTCATCATCCCTGTGGGCGCAGTCATTCTCTATGAGAATGTCCTTTGCCCCCTCAAGTGTGTCTATCACCTCATCAAGATTCTCTTTGGTAACACTCTCAGGATCTATCTGCTTCACTATGGACAGCGCAAGGTTGACCCTTGTCTTACAGTCGGACTCACCACCCGGCTTCTTTTCAAGTGCCTTACGGAACTCCTGCTCGGCGCCCTCGTAATCTCCCTGACTGTAATATACATCACCAAGATTATAATGGTATATATGTGGCTGAGTGAAGCCAAGCACGGCGTTCACTGTGCTGTCCACATATTGCCCCTTTTTGTATTCACTTATAAAATGCTCATTGCACAGATAATTCACCAGAAGCACCACCATACACAGCAGGCTGACAGCTCCGGTCACTGCAGCAACGATCTTTATTATTCCTGATCTGTTTTTCATTTTATGGCTTTCTTTCTCATATCAAAAAATTCATATACAACAAGTCCTGCAAATAATGCTGCAAACAGATAATATATATCCACATATCCTATGGTCTTACCCTTATCCGTTGACTCAGCGGTTCCCCGTGACTTCTCCACAACCTTATCCAGCGCAGAACCATCGTTCATATTTATATAGTCAACACCCAGATCATCGGCAATCTTTTTCAGATTATCCTCATCGATCTTCGACACCGCCGGTTTATACGGGTAATCCGATGTGTCCTCAAGCAGCTCCTTCCGGTCATCGTAATATGATTTCACATACATGTTGCCGCCTTCCTTTGTGCCGTACCCCAGCACTGCGCCTCCATCGATATATTTTTTCGCCCCGTCAAATGACTTGAGTCTGTCGTCGTTGGTTATCTCACCATCGCTTATAAAGAACACGACCACATTTCCATCATTTTTCTCCTTTGCACGCTTAAGGGTATCCGTCATCACATCTATGCAGACATTCATGGACGACCCCCTGGCATATAGCGAATCCAGCGGATATATTGAATCCAGAACACTTTTTGCAAAATTGGAATCATCCGAATATGGCGATATCAGATTTGCACTATTATTGAAGGTTATGACTGCAAATTTAGCACCGTCCAGCTCATCAACTATGTGCTCGCAGTCCTTCTTCACCGCCGTCAGTCTCTCTGTATCTCCATCATAATCCTGAGCCAGCATGCTTATTGTGTCATCCACAACGAACAGCACATATGTGTCAAGCTTCTGGACACTTGTCTCCACGTTGCTGCTTGGCACCATGATCCTCAGATTGATGAGAAATATCAGTATGATGGCAGCTATCTGCCTTATATATGCGCTTCTCTTCCGCCTTTTCAGGAACGCCATGCCAACGCACAATATGAGCATAAGCCAGATTGGTATAATTGGATCTATTCTCATAATTCTCTCCTGTAACGTCTTATAATTTGAGCCAGCGGCCAAGTCCCAGCATTCCTGCAAACAGAACCAGCATCAATACAAATGGATATAACAGCTCAGGTGTCTCAACATCCACCATCCTCACCTTGACCAGATTCTTACTCAGCTTTTCTATCGATGATACTATCTCTCCAAATGATCCGGATTCCTCCTCAAGATAGAATTTACCACCGGTCTTCTCCACCGCATTCTTCATGGACTCCTTGTTTTCCGGTGTCATCTCCTTTGTTCCAACTCCATACACCGTGACATTGTTTGAAACACATATATCGGCCGCCTCATCCAGAGTTGCCACCGGTGTTCCCTGTATATCATTGTCAGTGGAGAATATTACCACCTTTGTCCTCTCCTTGTCAGCATCCGAAAAATCGATTGCCGCAGCAGCAAGACCGTCCCCTATAAGTGAGCTTCCCCTCTGCTCATTTCCGATCAGAGTTCCAGATGATATATATGCCTGATAATATATCCAGTCGTACCCCGATGAAAATGCATCGTCCAAATTCACTTCATTTCTGCTCTTCAGACACTGTGCGATCAGATCAAGCTGATCCTTCACATACTCATAATCATCCGTGAGCGGAGTAAGCAGCACCGGACTTGTGTTAAATATCACGATTCCAAAACGTTCGCCCTGAAGCTCATCAACTGTTTTCTTCAGCTTGTCCAGCAGATTCTCATTGAGATAATCCACGGATGTTGATATGTCGATACACAGAATGATGTCCCTGCAATACTTTTCATCCTGCATACGCCTGCTCGTATATGGTTTTGCCATGAGCAGGAATGCCGATACGACAACCAGTACGCAGCATATGAGCGTGGCCGTAAGCCCGGTCTTATATAATATTTTTCTTTTCCTGAAATACGCCTCATCTTCCTGGCATATGAGCCCTGCGATCTTTTTTCCTCCGGTATATTCCTTTGCCTTTTTGTATTTCACAAACACAAATACCAGCATAAACAGCGCAATAGCCAGGCCTGCATATAGAACAATATGATATTTTATTGCCATCTCTCAATCAAACTCCTTGTCTTCTCAAGGGAAACCCTCACATCACCATCGGACTTTCTTGCAAATTCCGGCGCATAATACTCAGCCACAAGATAGTACAGCTCCGGCATGTTTAATCTTTCTATATCATACAGAGTGTAATTCTGAACCCTTATGCCGGTTGCAGCATGAACAAATCCCCTGATACAACGGCTCATACGCTGATATGCACCTCTTATATCAAGCTTTCCCTGATCATACTGTCCCGCAATATCCGCCAGCTCTGACAGATATCTGGCCTTCACTCTGCCCATATCCATAGGCGCAGGCTTCACCACCTTCGGCAGCTCCGCCGCCTTTCTTCTACGTCTTCTCAGATACCAGCAGACACCAAAGAACAACAGCACTGCGGCTGTTATCACTCCGGTCAGCACGATCGGCCATACCGCATACGAAAGCGGCTCCTGCAAATTCACTGAACTTTCCATATCTTATATCTTCTTCCTCTTATCTCCGGGCATCAGCCCATTTAACTACTTTCCAGAGCTTTCAGTCTTGTGCTTATTGAGCAGCTCTACTATCTTTTCATCCATACTGTCAGAAGACCTGACCGTCAGGTACGAAATACCAAGTTTCTTAAGCTTGTCGTCACAGGCACTTGAAAGCTCCTGCCTTTTCCTCTCTTCCTTCTTTGCCAGCTTCCTGTCCCTGGTAAAAAATTCAGGAATATATGTGTC
>CAVCCL010000039.1:0-3929 GCA_963600665.1 Bifidobacterium catenulatum
TATCATCAGAGCCGAGCAGGTTAGCGATGACATGTATGTTTCAATCGATCTCGTTGTAGAGGTTATTGAGAGACAGGTTACCAAGCATCGTAAGAAGCTCATTGACAAGGAGCAGAACGTAGCATACCTGAACGATGCATTTGTCGACGAGGACGTTGAGGATGATGACGATATCAAGATCGTGAGAACTAAGAAGTTCGAAGTAAAACCTATGTATCCAGAGGATGCATGTATCCAGATGGATCTGCTTGGACATAATTTCTACGTATTCAGGAATGCAGAGACAGATGAGGTCAATGTCGTATACAAGAGAAAGGGCGGCACATACGGAATCATCGAGCCTGAATATTAAGATCAGATATTGGCAAAGGCACGGTTAATATAAGTGCCGATGATAATTGAATATAGTATTTTAAAGGAGACTTTCGATTATAGAAGGTCTCCTTTTTGCTTGATATAAATGTCATATGATGTTAGAATGTACCCTGAATAACGATAGCTAGGAGGTCAAAAACAACATGGGTTTGTTTGAGAAAATATTTGGAACGCACAGCGAGAAGGAATTGAAAAAGATCAATCCTATAGTTGATGCGATAGAGGCACTCGACGAGAAGATGCAGGCACTTTCAGATGAAGAGCTGAGGGGCAAGACACAGGAGTTTAAGGACAGACTTGCTGCCGGCGAGACGTTAGACGATATATTGGTAGAAGCATTTGCGGTTGTGAGAGAGGCTGCATACCGTGTACTTGGAATGAAACATTACAGGGTACAGCTCATCGGAGGAATAGTTCTCCATCAGGGAAGAATCGCAGAGATGAGAACTGGAGAAGGAAAGACACTTGTATCAACACTTCCTGCTTATCTGAATGCCCTTGAAGGAAAGGGTGTCCATGTTGTAACAGTCAACGACTACCTGGCAAAGCGAGATGCTGAGTGGATGGGACAGGTACATGAATTCCTCGGACTTAAGGTCGGAATCATACTCAACAGTTCCACAACAGACGAGAGACGTGAGGCATATAACTGCGACATTACATATGTTACCAACAACGAGCTCGGTTTCGATTACCTGCGAGATAACATGGTAATCTACAAGGAGAAGCTCGTTCTGAGAGACCTTCACTACTGTGTAATCGATGAGGTGGATTCAGTCCTTATCGATGAGGCACGTACACCTCTTATCATATCCGGTCAGAGCGGCAAGTCCACAGAGCTCTACAAGATGTGCGATTACCTTGCAAGACAGATGAAGCGTGGCGAGGGTGATGGAGAGATATCCAAGATGGATATGCTCATGAAGACAGAGATAGAGGAGGATGGAGATTTCCTTGTAAATGAGAAGGACAAGTACGTCATGCTCACTGCAAATGGTGTGAAGATGGTAGAGCAGTTCTTCCATATTGACAACCTCTCAGACCCTGAGAACATGGAGATCCAGCACAATATCATCCTGGCACTCCGTGCACATAACCTCATGTTCAGAGACAGAGATTATGTGGTGAAGGATGATGAGGTACTCATCGTTGATGAGTTTACTGGACGTATCATGCCCGGACGTAGATTCTCAGACGGACTGCATCAGGCTATAGAGGCAAAGGAGAATGTAAAGGTCAAGAGAGAGAGCAAGACTCTTGCAACTATCACATTCCAGAACTTCTTCAACATGTTCGACAAGAAGGCTGGTATGACAGGTACAGCCCAGACAGAGGAAGAGGAGTTCAGAGAGATCTATGGAATGGATGTTGTTGTCATTCCAACCAACAGACCTATACAGAGAATAGATCAGCCTGATTCTATATTTAAGACCAAGAAAGAAAAGCTCAATGCGATCGTTGAGCAGATCAATATAAGCTACAGAAAGGGTCAGCCGGTGCTTGTCGGTACGATCAATATCGACGCATCAGAGGAACTCAGTCATATGCTGTCCAAGAGAAAGATACCTCACAAGGTGCTCAATGCCAAGTTCCACGAGCTTGAGGCTGAGATAGTTGCAGACGCTGGACAGAAGAATGCGGTAACCATCGCGACCAACATGGCAGGACGTGGTACTGATATCAAGCTCGGCGAGGGTGTTGCAGAGCTCGGAGGACTCAGGATCATCGGTACAGAGAGACACGAGAGCAGACGTATCGATAATCAGCTCCGTGGACGTTCAGGACGACAGGGAGATCCGGGAGAGTCAAAGTTCTATCTGTCACTGGAAGACGATCTGATGAGACTTTTCGGATCAGAGAGAGTTATGTCAGTGTACGATACCCTTAAGATACCTGAGGGCGAGGAGATAGAGCATAAGACTATTTCCAACTTCGTAGAGAAGGCACAGAAGAAGATCGAGGGCAACAACTTTGCCATAAGAAAGAATCTTCTTGAGTATGACCGTGTTAACAACGAGCAGAGAGAGATCATCTACAAGGAGCGTAGACGAGTTCTTGACGGCGAGAACATGCACGAGGTTATCCTCAAGATGATAAAGGATGATATAAATGCGGCAGTAGATCAGGTATGCTCATCAGAGACGGCACCTGAGGATTGGAATCAGGTAGAGCTGGATGACATGATAAGGAGCATAGTTCCATTTGCTGAGCCGGTTACACTTACCGATGAGGAGATCAAAAAGGCAGATATCAGCGAGCTGAAGGACAGACTGTACAATGAAGCTCTTGAGCTCTATGCTGCCAAGGAGGAAGAAATCGGCGATCCTGATCAGATGAGAGAGATCGAGCGAGTTATACTCCTCAAGACTATAGATAGAAAGTGGACAGATCATATCGACGACATGGATAACCTGAGACAGGGAATCGGACTCAGATCCCTTGGACAGAGAGATCCTGTTATAGAATACAAATTTGCCGGATATGACATGTTCAACGACATGACAGCAGCAATCCGCGAGGATACCGTTAAGCTTCTTCTCAGAATAAAGGTTGAGCAGAAGATCGAGCGAGAAGAGGTGAACAAGGTTACAGGAACCAACAAGGACGATACAGCGTCAAGAGGCCCTGTAAAGAAAGCCAAGAAGATAGGAAGAAACGACCTCTGTCCATGCGGAAGCGGTCTGAAGTATAAGAACTGCTGTGGCAAGAATGCGTAAATAAGTTATACAGGAGAAGCTTAGTGATAGAGTTGGATGAGTTCAGGGCGACGATGGCCTCCTACAGGGAGCCTTTGGAGGAGGTCAAGTCATCTCTGGACATTGAGAATAAAACAGACAGAATAGCAAAACTTAATTATGAGATGGAACAGCCGGATTTCTGGGATGATATCGACAGATCCCGAGAGGTATCGAAGGAACTGAAGGGACTTCAGGATCTGGTTGACAACTATAAGAAGCTTGAGAATGACTATGTGGATATAGATACACTGATCCTGATGGCGGAGGAGGAGAATGATCCGAGCCTTGTGCCTGAGATAGGGGAACAGATAGATATATTTACGAAGGAATTTGAGGAGTACAGGATAAATCTTCTCTTCACTGACGAGTTCGATGACTGTAACGCGGTACTCACTCTCCATTCAGGAGAGGGAGGAACAGAGTCTTGTGACTGGGCGAGTATGTTGTACAGAATGTATACCAGATGGGCAGAAAAGCACGGCATGAGTGTTGAGGTGCTCGATTTCCTTGAGGGAGATGAGGCTGGTATAAAGTCTGTGACCATTCAGATAAATGGACAGCATGCATACGGATACCTCAAGTCAGAGAAGGGAGTTCACAGACTTGTCAGGATATCACCGTTCAATTCAGCAGGCAAGAGAATGACTTCATTTGCATCATGTGATGTCATACCGGATATAGAACAGGATCTTGAGGTCGATATCAGGGATGAGGATATAAGGATAGATACCTACAGATCGAGCGGCGCAGGTGGTCAGCACATCAATAAGACATCATCGGCCATAAGAATCACACATTATCCTACTGGTATAGTGG
>CAVCCL010000040.1:0-6299 GCA_963600665.1 Bifidobacterium catenulatum
TTATAATCTTCCTCATGAAAATCCTGAGAGCATACCAGTATATTTTCAAATTTTTCTTTATCTAAATACTTGAGAAGCATCCGAATATAACGATCTACACCGCCAGCAGCCTGTGCTACATGAAGTATTCTAATTTTATTATTTCCCATCCAGCAAATACTCCTCCTCATTTTTCACTTATCTTCGGATTTTTCTACTTTGATCCTTCCCTGAACAATACAACCTTGATAGTCTTCAGCACTATCTTCACATCCAGCCCAAAACTCCAATTCTCTATATACTCCGTATCCAGTCTCACGACCTCCTCGAAGTCTGTGATATCACTTCGACCACTCACCTGCCACATACCGGTGATTCCCGGTTTCGTTGCCAGTCTGCTCTTGTGATGCATCTCATACTGTTCCACCTCGGAGATAAGAGGCGGTCTTGTACCAACCAGTGAGAGATCTCCTTTAAGCACATTGAAGAACTGTGGGAACTCGTCTATGGAGAAGTCTCTGATATACTGGCCGATTCCCTTCTTCTTTGTTCCATCCGGCAGTATCTTGTTGCCTATAACTCTCGGATCGAAGTCCATCTTGAACATCTTCGAATCGCTCATGGTGTTCTGCTCCATGAGTTCCTTCTTTCTCTCCTCAGCATCCATATACATGCTTCTGAACTTGTACATCTTGAATATCTTACCATTCAGTCCCACTCTGTCCTGCTTGAAGAAGATTGGTCCAGGAGACTTGATGTATATGATCGGTCCGATGAATATCGTGAGTATTATTGTGAATATACTTCCCACCAGTCCTCCGAGTATGTCTGTCATTCTCTTCAGCAGCATCTGCTTCGGTGTTGCATAGTTCATCATGGTTGTGACTACGGTCTCACCATTTATCTTCTGTATAATCTGTTTGTCACCGTGTGTCTTCACTATGGATGATATGCACATATGCACTGTGATACCGCCTTCAACAAATGCGTCTATCAGTTCATTTGCATATCCGTATGCTCCCCTGACATCCACATATATCTCGTCAACCCAGGCAGTTCTGACATAATCCACTGCAGTATTGTAATCAGCGATTACAGGCACGCCCTGTATCTCCTGTCCCACCATGTTTGCATCTATGATCATTACGCCTGCTATGTCATATCCTGCGTAATTCTTCTCCTTGAGACCTGCAACCACTTCATCTGCTATATGTCTGGTGGTCATAACCAGAAGCTTCTTTCCTCTGCCAAGCTCGGCATACTTCTCAAGGTGCTTCTTCCACAGGATTTTCACCAGAAATGAGGCATATACATATATGACCCACATGAGCAGTATTGTCGTTCTGGAATATATTGATGTCTCCTTAAGTGCGAATACATATATGAGGAGCAGTGCCACCATCACGAATCCGTTCTTGAAGCTTGACACGAACTCCTTGAAATAGCCTCGTCTCAGAACACCTTCATATGTGTTCAAGAATACTATGGCTATTATGTCTGCAAGCTCTGTTATGATCGCCAGCGTGAGATAATCTCTGTTAGCATATGGATTGATAAAGCCGTGTCTGATCTGAAACGCTGCAAGAAATGATATTTGAAGAACTATTAGATCCAGCAGCATGAAGTCGAAATGCTTCAGCCAGCCCTTTGCACCTTTCTGATACATAATTTTCTCTCCTCATCCTCTGTCGTCAGGGTCATATTTGTGCCCGCATGACCCGGTCTGTTGATTCATACATGAAACGACTCAGCTCTTATAATTGTTAGCTGAACCTTTTCATCTGTAAACCATGATACACATTAAATATTCTGCTTTTTATCACCCACACCGGCGGCACGGAACGTCCTGTGGCATGGACATTCGTTTTGCGCCACCAGCTAGGGCTTGGAACTATTTAACATAGCAGGATGATTATTTAACCTTGTAAATAACTGTCTTGCTGTATGCCTTGTAGTTCTTTGTTGCAGCAACCTTGATAGTGATTCTTACCTTTGTGCCCTTCTTGACACCCTTACCAACAGTAATCTTGCCATTCTTAACTGTGACCTTCTTATTGCCGGACTTGTAAGTAACCTTTGCCTTTGCCTTAACACCAGATACAGTAACCTTCTTCTTTGAAGCGTTTACACTAACCTTTACAGACTTCTGAGCAGCCTTGTTGATTGTGTAGTAGATGGTCTTTGTACCCTTGTAGTTGTTGATACCCTTTACGGTAATCTTATACTTGCCAGCGTTCTTAGCCTTAGTTACACCAGTAATCTTGTAATCAGTACCTCTCTTGAGAACTGTGTTACCATACTTAACTGTAACCTTGGTTGTCTGATTCTTAGCATTGTATGTCTTTGTAGCAGCAGTAGCCTTGTAGCTCTGCTGTGCGTTAACTGTGTACTTAACTGTTGTCTCGCCTGAATAGTTACCTATTCCCTTGATCTTAACTGTGTATGTACCAGCCTTTGTTGCCTTAAGGCTTCCTGAAACGACTGTGAAATCCTTGTTCAGGGTAAGTGTCTTACCGTTAACAACAATTGTTGTTGTCTGGCTCTTTGCATTGTATGTAAGAGACTTTGCTGTAGCAGACTTAACGTCTACCTTAGCTGGTGATGATGTAGCTGCAAATGCAACTGTTGGCACCATCATTGCGATACATACAACTATAGCCAAAAGCTTCTTTAAATTCTTCACAATAAATTCCTCCTTCCCAATAGGTTCATTGTATTAAATATATGATAAAACGCCCTGCACGCCACTATACATGGCGTTATATCCAAAGTGAATTATTTTGACGGGGCGCTGTCGCTGGAGGCTGCAGCCTCTTTGCCGTAAGTACCATAACCATAGCCGTACTGGCTATAGTATTTGCCATACTTGCCGTAGTATTTCTTGTATGCTCTCCCCGTTGTCTCAACTCTGTTGAGTATGACTCCAAGCAGCGTACAACCTACCTGGTCAAGCTGCTGGAATGACTGTTTGATGAGACTTCTTGATGTCTCACCTGCTCTGACTACCAGAGCTGCGCCATCGCACAGTGATGCGATCTGAGCGGCATCCGCCACACTGCCAAGCGGTGGCGAGTCTATGATGACATACCTGTATGTCTCTGCCAGCTTGTCAAGAAGCTCTGCAAATCTGGCATCCTCAAGGAGAGCCGATGGGTTCTCCAGAAGGTTCATACAAGGTACGATGTATGCATTTTCTACCTGTGTTTCATAGATGACATCTTCCATCTCAGACTGTCCCGAAAGGAAATATCCAAGATCAGGGAGCTTGTCAGCATCCTTTATGTGATGTCTGTCCTTTATGACTGACTTACGAAGATCCACATCCACCAGCACTGCAGGAAATCCTGCCTCGGCGAGCATCTTCCACAGATTGATCGCTACGCTGCTCTTGCCCTCATTTGGCATGCTGCTGGTTATGAGTATCTTTCTTGTGTTCTTACCACAGAACTTTATGTTGATCCTAAGACGGTTCATCGCCTCCTCCACTGCATATGGGAGTTCCTGAAACTCTATGTTAAGCTTCTTCATGCTCTGGCCCTCTCTTTCCTGTTATGTTTCTTTCCAGACTCTTCATCTGAATCGTCTGTTCTGAACTGGTCGCTCTCAGGTATTGTCGTGAGCGGTACTATTCCGAAATACTTCTCCATATCGTCTGCTGAATGGATCGTGTCATCCATCAGGTATCCCACAATGACGATCAGGCAGTAGATGAGTGCGCCAAGCAATGCACCGATGGCTGTGTACTTAAGGTAGCTTGGTCCGACCTTCTGGTCTGCCACCCTTGCAACCTGTGCTATGTTAGGTGCACTTGTGCTCATGGTATCCGGGAGATACTCTATCGACACGTTTGCCAGTGTATTTGCAATATCACATGCCTGCTGCTTGTCTGTGCTTGTGACTGTGATCTTCAGAACTCGTGTGTCTGAAGGATTCTCAAGGGTTATCATCTTGGCAAGCCCCTCTGAGTCCATATCAAGACCGAGCTTGTCGATAACCTGGTCGAGAACCGGATAGCTGAGTATCAGGTCTTCGTAATCCTTGGTCAAGGATGAACCGATGTTCAGATCCTGGAGATTTACTATGGAATCATCTGATGCTGATACCACGTACAGCTTGGCTGTCGACTGGTATGTAGGCTTGATCAGGAAGTATGCAAATGCGTTGAACAGCACCGCACCGATCAGGAAGCACAGTATGATGTATGGGAGCTTCTCCAGAAGCGCCATTCCCATGTCCAGGAGATCGATCTCGTTTTCATCATCCTCTGTATTCTTGTATGTGTTCACTGCGGCTATCTGTGTGGTCTCATCCTGCACAGCAGCCATTTTCTTGTTGGAATTCATATATTCCCTCCATCCGTTTTTTTGTATCTATATCCCCTGCATCAAATGTGTGATGCTAGTTATATTCCCTGTAGAACAGCTCTACGATCGCCCGCTGAAGGCTGTCCGCATCCGGCTCCACCTCGACAAATCCGAGGTCATCTACACTCTCTGTTCCAGCTATCGACACCGTTCCGGCGTCCTTTTCCTTGAGAACAAGGAGTGCCAGCTTGGAGAACTTCTGTGAGCTTATGTCAGTCACCATGTAATCTCCCAGGGCGTCATATATGGTCAGTGGATATGTGTTATCCTCGCTGCACTTTGCCGCCAGGTTATCCTTGAGTCCTGCCTTGTACACCTCCTGACGCTTCATTCGCTGGGTGTTGGATTCGTCTCCCACATCGAATCTGTCATGGATAAAATGTACTGCCTGCTCATCAGTCAGTGTGATGGTCTCTCCCTGCTTCATGGTCTTATCCACCTTGGAGAAATCATCCTCTATGGTAACCGTGACTCCGCCAGCCAGATTGTTGATGGTTCCTATGGCTCCCATATTCACCGCTGCGTATCCGTCTATCTTCTGGCCGCCAAGAAAGTTTGACACCGCCTTGACCACGTTCTCGCAGCTTATCTCCATTCCGTCACCATTCTCATGTGCCAGAGCAAGCTGTGCCGGGCTCGTTGCAACGTAGGTTCCATCGGGATCCAGTGTATCCTGCTCCACTACGGTATTTCTGTCTATGCTCAGTGTCTTGTATGTTCCATCTGTCAGGTCTCTGACCATCAGCATGACCACATCGCATCGACCTGCCCCCTCATAACCGGTGACCTTCTGAACCTTGCCCATGTTGTCGATTCCCATAAATAGATAGGTTTCTATATTCTTCTTGGGAACGTATTTGACGCCGTCCACCTCGATCATGCCTTCAACCGCCTGTGTGCCCGATGCATTGTGTGATGCATTTCCTTTGGTCGGTCTGAGTGCTATCGCCAGTGCAATGCATACGACCAGTATGGCTACGATCACAAGTCCGAGCTTCTTGTATATTCTCTTTTTTTCTGATAGTGTTCTGTTCCTGTATGACATATGTATCACCTCGTCGGAATGTAATGTGCTATCTCAGAACGTTCAGCATAAGCAGGTCTGTTCCCGCTGTAGGCCACTTCTTCTCGCACACTATAAGACCACACAGTATTATGAACAGCACAATACTGATGATTATCGCTGTCTTCTTAGACATGTTGTTGTCCTCCATCTATCTGTTTATCTTTTACATGTTTCGTTGTTATTGCTGATTATGGGTGTATCTGATGTTCTTCCAGGAGCTTTGTTCCGTAGCTGTCCATGTTCTCAAGGAATTCATGTCCCAGCTTCTTCTCCAGCACCTCGCGGCCCAGCCACAAGTTCGGCACCCTGTGATGCATACCATGGCAGTCGCTTCCTATGATGTGTGCCTGTCCTTTCTTGAACATCTTGAGCATTTTGCCCTTCTGTCTGAAATCCAGCAGTGTCTCGGCGTTCACCTGCACCGTAACTGGCAGTTCAAGGATCTGTCTCACATATGGCTTGTTGCCTGGTATCTGTAAGAATCGCTCTATATGAGCTAGTATGATATGGAAATGTCTCTTCTCAATTAAGTCTCGTACTTCCTGCACTACCGAATCACTCCATGTCACAAACGGCATCTCCAGCAACATGATATCAGTTCCTTCTACTTTTAGTGCGTCCGTTTTCTCCGCTCTGCTTATTCCTGCGAAGAACGCGACCTCTGCCCCCATTATAATCTGCGGTATGTCCATATTCTCAGCCATGACCTTGTCATATGCTTTCTGTCTTGAATCAATGAACCTCTCCACAGTATTTGAATCAGCATAAAAGTGCGGCGTCGCTATCATAGTATCCACGCCGTGCTCTTTGCACATCCGAAGCATGCCTATAGATGTCTCGACATTCCTGCTGCCGTCGTCTATCCCCGGCAGTATGTGTGAATGAAAATC
>CAVCCL010000041.1:0-8302 GCA_963600665.1 Bifidobacterium catenulatum
CTATAGTATATATTGCTCTTCGTCAACAGGTGTGGATGATACTTCATATAAATTTCATTTTTGCTTGTGCGATGTTCCCCATAAGTCCACATCACTCTTCCCTGAGATCTTTTATTTTGTTTATGATGATCTGGATAATGGATATACCGAACAGTATTGCACTTACCAGAACAAATTTACCCGCTATCTTTACTCTGAGAGCACCGCTGCCATCAAGGCTGCACCAGGTTTCCGGATCTGACTGATCCACCATGATCTGAAGCTTATCCCCAACTTTTAAAGATGGAGAAGTGGAATATGTCCTGTACACATCTGCATATGTTTCTCCTTTGTACGTCCACTTGATCCTCACCTTATATTCGCCATCCTGCTCACTCTGACCAGCTTTCTCTTCAATGTCAAATACCTCCGCAGTGACCTCTGTTCCATTGTCAATTATTTTCTGTGCGCTCTGATCTTTGTAATAGAATACTCCCCACACCAACACACATATCACAAAAAACATGCTTGATGTTCTTATTGCGGATCTTCTCCTTCGTTTTCCTGCCATTTTTCTTATGTCCTTTCCCTGCTGTTATCTTCCAAGTATCTCATTTACCTTATTCTGTACCTTGACATGATCATACCCTGCCTTCTTCAGCCTGTTCTTTCTGTCATCGCCATTTCCCCAGTCGCCGGCTATGACCTCTCTGGCTATCACATCTATCGATTTCTTCTGCGAAGCCTTGACCACTGCATTTACCTTCGCCTGAACCTTATTGTAATCATATCCTGCCTTTTTCAGTCTGCTCTTCCTGTCATCGCCGTTTCCCCATTTTCCGGCTATGACTTCCTTTGCTATCACTTCTATGCTTTTCTTTTTATTATTACTTTTTCCGCTGTTACTGCCCGCGTCTTTTCCCTGTGTACCGTCAGTCTTTTTTGCGGCATATTTTTTCCATGTCGTCTTATCTATATATGACTTGTTAAGATCGAGATTGCCATCGTAACCCGGGAGCCTGCCAACGGATGTGTACTGTCTGATATCGCATTCGTATTGCCCTTCATTCCACGGATGCTCCTGATATCCAGTCCGCTCGTAATCAGGATACTGGGCAACCCACAACCTGTATCCCAGACTCTTCACATTGTCCATGGCGCTCTTCTGGATATAGATTAGGGGCTTAACACCGGTTTTTCTGTACACATGATCACACCACTCTTTGCACCACGCTCTGTCACTTCTTCCGAACTGCGGATTATTCTGCCCCTCCCAGTCAAGGACAAGTATCGCCTTACCGATATATTTCTTGCTATAGGCGATAAAATACTCCGCCTCGCTGTGCGGATCTCCACCATTTGCATAGTGGAACGCCCCAAGGAGCTTGCCGGATTTTACGGTCTGATCACAGTGCTTTACAAAAAATCTGTTCTTGTAGTCCGTTCCCTCCGTCGCCTTCACTATCACAAAATCACAGGGCACCTTCGCTATATCTATAGTATCCTGCCATGCCGATATATCTATACCATCCATGTAGCCTTTTATCGAAGCCATAAAATTGTCTCCTGAATTTCTTTGTCTGTATATAATATTCCAGACCTTCGATCAGGAGACAAACTCTTACTCTTTATCGCTTCCCTTATAAAACCGCTTAAATATGGATATCAGATAATCCCATCCGCGGGTACATATGATTGCTATGACAAACGCCCCGAAGAACGCCGCCACGGGATAATACCATACAAATGCCAGATGGTAAAATGAAATCCCAACAAACAATCCAACCTCACACACGATAACGCTTGTTATCAATACCTGAAATGATGTTGGAATCTTCTTAAATATCCCTACCTCTTTCGTAAATTCCGTTATTATCGATATCAACGTGCAAAGAACCGCAACCACGACAAGATATTCTGCGAATCTATCCATGCGCGTCCACCTCCTTGTCCATGATATAATTTAATATATTCTGGAAATTGAAGTGTGGTTCTCTTTTTCATTATTCCTTTTTGTTATCTCTTATTTCTGACTCTTTTTCAGCTCTGCGATCTCTGCCTGAAGTCTGGCGATGATCGCATCACTGGCTTCTTTCTGGGCTTCAAGTTCCTTATCTTTAGCCTTTAATTTACTATCCCTCTCCGCTATTTCCTGTTCCAGTTTAGCCTTCTGTTCCTGAAATTCATCAACAAACGTAACAATAGATTGATCTACCATATCTGTAACCTCCTCTGTTTCTTCATAATAGGAATACAGTTTGGTATATAACACCTGTGTAAGCTTATAGAGCTGAGCCCCATCTTCAAGCGTTATATTTCCAAGTTCAATGTTCTTATCTATGCTACCCATTATATCTGTTTTTATAAGGCTTTTCAACGACGCTATATTCGCTGGAGTGCGGGATTCTTTGTCGCTTAATCTCTCCCTGAGTTTTAGCAGAAAGAACGGAACCAGAATTACCATCTTTCTATTATTTATTTCATCCACGGAACAATTCATAAGTTTTACAACTGGAACTTTATAGATTACCGGATTCTCCAATCCAAGATCAACTGACAAAGAAATACTCTGAAAACAATATTTTCATCCTTTGTCATGCAAGTCAATAGATTTTCGTAAATGCGCTAATAAAGCGAATTTGCGCTAAATACGCGCATTTTCGCACGGTCCATTGGCATATCAACCGTCGTCCAGTTCTCATATAAGCATAGTATTTTGCCAATCGTTCACATAAAAAAGTCCACATCCTGCCCACGTAAATTTACGTGGACAAAATGTGGACAAAAACACATTTTATACTGAATGTGGACAAGTTTTTAGAAAATTCTGAATTATCTCACAATTCCCCAAAGCCTTGATTTTACTTAGAACTTTCCAGCGTTAGCAGCTTCCTCAACACTAACTGCAACAGCAACTGTAGCTCCAACCATAGGGTTGTTACCCATTCCGATAAGTCCCATCATCTCTACGTGTGCAGGAACTGATGATGAACCAGCGAACTGAGCGTCACTGTGCATACGTCCAAGAGTATCTGTCATACCGTATGAAGCAGGACCTGCTGCCATGTTATCTGGGTGAAGTGTCCGTCCTGTACCACCGCCTGATGCTACTGAGAAGTACTTCTTACCCTGCTCGATACACTCCTTCTTGTATGTACCTGCAACTGGATGCTGGAAACGTGTAGGGTTTGTTGAGTTACCAGTGATTGATACACCAACGTTCTCCTTGTGCATGATTGCAACACCTTCCTGAACATCATCTGCACCGTAGCACTTAACTGTTGCACGGATACCATCTGAATATGGCTTCTCATATATTACATTGAGCTCAGCCTTCTTGTAGTCGTACTTTGTCTCAACATATGTAAATCCATTGATTCTTGAGATGATCTGAGCTGCATCCTTACCAAGACCGTTAAGGATAACTCTAAGAGGCTTCTGACGAACCTTGTTAGCCTTCTCAGCGATACCGATAGCACCCTCAGCGGCTGCAAATGACTCATGACCTGCTAAGAAACAGAAGCACTCTGTCTCCTCCTCAAGTAACATCTTACCAAGGTTACCATGTCCAAGACCAACCTTACGATGATCTGCAACAGAACCTGGTATACAGAATGCCTGAAGGCCCTCGCCGATAGCTGCTGCTGCGTCTGCTGCCTTTCTGCATCCCTTCTTGATTGCGATTGCTGCACCTACTGTGTATGCCCAGCAAGCGTTCTCAAAACAAATTGGCTGAATACCCTTTACCTGATTGTAAACGTCAAGTCCAGCGTCCTTTGTGATCTTCTCAGCTTCTTCGATTGAGCTGATTCCATAGCTGTTAAGTACAGCGTTTATCTGGTCTATTCTTCTTTCATATGATTCAAATAATGCCATTGTCTCGTTCTCCTTTCCTCTATTTCCGACTACTCTTTACGTGGATCGATGATCTTAACAGCGCCCTGCTCTGGCTTAACACGTCCGTATGAACCTGAAGCCTTCTCCCAAGCTGTGTTAGGGTCATCACCCTTCTTGATAAAGTCAGTCATCTTTCCAAGAGAAACGAACTGATATCCAATAACTTCGTCATCTGCGTCAAGCGCTATTCCTGTTACATAGCCCTCTGCCATCTCAAGGTAACGAACACCCTTAGCCTTTGTTGCGTACATTGTACCAACCTGTGAACGAAGACCCTTTCCAAGATCCTCAAGTCCGGCACCAACTGCAAGTCCGTCGTCTGAGAATGCACTCTGTGTACGTCCGTATACGATCTGAAGGAATAACTCTCTCATTGCTGTATTGATAGCATCGCACACAAGGTCAGTGTTGAGAGCCTCAAGGATTGTCTTACCCTGAAGGATCTCCGCTGCCATAGCTGCTGAATGTGTCATACCTGAACATCCAATAGTCTCGACAAGAGCCTCCTCGATAACACCCTCTTTTACGTTAAGTGAAAGCTTGCAGGCACCCTGCTGTGGTGCACACCAGCCTACACCATGTGTAAAACCAGAGATGTCTTTGATTTCCTTTGAGTAAACCCACTTTCCTTCTTCTGGGATAGGAGCTGGCTCATGCTTTGCACCCTTTGCTACAGGGCACATGTTTTCAACTTCCTTAGTGTAAATCATTGTGAAACTCCTTTCAAAATATGAATTCTTAAAAGCGGTTCCGAATTCTCTAATTCAAACCATCAGTGGTATTTTCTCACAAAACAGTTATGAAGTCCATAGCTTATTGAAAATTTTTGTCGCATTTGCGTGTACTTTATCAAGTACAGCACGCCTTATTGAGAAAGTTTTTAACAAGAAACAGTTATCAGCGTTAATATGCTTACCGATAACGTTTAATCGCAGCCATATTAACTTGAACTGATGCATTTGTCTGATATACAATACTTCTATCAGATCTCATACAAAACAGAAATGCGTCATTCCAGACGCTGTTCAGATACACGATATATAAAAATAGAAATGGAGGTTTTCACCATGAGATTTATAGATATGCACCTTCACACTACCGCTTCCGACGGCTCCTGCTCGCCATCAGAAGTGTGCCAGCTTGCCATTGACAGGAATCTCGCAGCGATCGCCATCACCGACCACGACACCGTGGACGGCGTAGCAGAGGCAATCACATATGCAGATAACTGGAACAGCACACTTCCTCCGATCCAGGACAGCGATTCCACCAACTGCTCTGGCTTTTCTGACAGCAATGATCATCATATCGAAGTAGTTCCCGGCATAGAGATGTCCGCCATCTACAACGGTGTGGAGATCCACATTCTGGGCTTCTATATGGACTATAAGAACCCTGAGCTCATCTCCCGTCTTGCTGCCATCAAACAGGCCAGATACGACCGAAACGAGCAAATGTGTGAGAGATTCCGCGCCGACGGAATAGACATGACCATGGAGAAGCTGCAGCACGGCAATCCTGATACGGTTGTCACAAGAGCTCATTTTGCCAGAGTTCTCATAGCCGAAGGCGTATGCAGAGACATGAACCAGGCGTTCAAAAAGTATCTGGGCAAGAAATGCAAATATTACATTCCAACACCAGACATACCGGCCGCCGATGCCATAAAACTCATAAGGACCTACGGCAAGGCTGCATTCATCGCCCATCCCCTCATATACGGATTTGGATATAAACAGATAGAGGACATGCTTGAAGAACTGAAGCCATATGGCCTTTCAGGTCTTGAGGTCTACCACTCCTCCAACAATGCCTACGAGTCTGGACGGCTTAGGGAGATCGCCAGAAAACACGGACTTCTCATATCAGGAGGTTCCGACTTCCACGGCGCAGCCAAGCCTGACATATCCGTGGGAACCGGAAGGGGCGGCCTTCGGATCACGGAGGCTGTATTTCAGGATATAAAAAAAGCGGTCACTGTATAATGACCGCTTTTTTATTTGATGATGCCTTTATTATATCTTTGACTTCTTATCCTTATCATCATCTGTGGTGACTGTTGATGATCCCTGCTTCTCAAGCTCTGCAACAGCGCTCTTGTGCATCGGTATACGACAGTTCTTGTTGTTACCAAACTCTACAATGATAGTTGAATCATCAACCACATCAAGGATGGTTCCGTAGAAACCACTGGTTGTCATGATATTGTCACCAGGCTCCATCTGTGAAAGCATCTGGTCTGTCTTGGCCTTCTGCTTCTTCTGTGGTCTGATCATCATGAAGTAAATGATTGCAACAAATATGGCAATATATACAACAATAAACATAACTGATGAACCGCCACTGGCCTGTGTTCCTGTTGACGATGATAAAATAGTTGAAAGTGAATTCATTCTCTGGTCTCCTTTTTGATTACTCTTCTCCACCAGCAAGGCTCTCAAGCATCGATTTCTTGTATGACTGATATCTTCCTTCTTCTATAGCCTCTCTGATGTCTTTCATCATATTATTATAAAAATACAAATTATGCAAGACGCAAAATCTCATACCGAGCATTTCATTTGCCTTGAGCAGGTGTCTGATGTACGCTCTGCTGTAATGCTGGCATGCAGGACATCCACAGCCCTCCTCTATAGGTCTGTCGTCTGTCTCAAATCTCGCATTCTTGAGATTCAGCTTGCCATGCTTCGTGTACACATGGGCATGTCGTCCATTTCTGGATGGATATACGCAATCGAAGAAATCCACGCCTCTGTCGACCGCCTCAAGTATATTTGCAGGGGTTCCAACACCCATGAGGTATGTCGGTCTGTCCTCTGGCAGATGTGGCACCGTCACATCGAGTATGTGGTACATCTGCTCTGTGGTCTCTCCAACCGCAAGTCCTCCTATGGCATATCCCGGAAGATCAAGCTCGCTGATCCTCTTGGCGTGATCTATTCTGATATCCTCATATACAGCGCCCTGATTGATTCCGAACAATAGCTGATTCTTGTTGATCGTATCTGGCAGACTGTTAAGTCTCTCCATCTCGTTCTTACATCTGACAAGCCATCTGGCGGTTCTTGCCACCGAGTTCTCCACATACTGTCTATCAGCCAGTGCTGGGGCACACTCGTCAAATGCCATGGCTATTGTAGATGCCAGATTCGACTGTATCTGCATGCTCTCCTCAGGTCCCATGAATATCTTACGTCCATCGACATGGGAATTGAAGGTTACGCCCTCCTCCTTGATCTTCCTGAGTCCCGCCAGGGAGAATACCTGGAATCCGCCTGAATCAGTGAGTATCGGTCTGTCCCAATACATAAACTTATGTAAACCGCCCATCTGCTTGACTATCTTATCCCCAGGTCTCACATGGAGATGATATGTATTTGAAAGCTCGATCTGACATCCTATGTCCTTGAGATCCGTTGTTGCCACAGCTCCCTTTATGGCTGCTGCCGTTCCAACATTCATGAACAGCGGTGTCTGCACTGTTCCGTGAACAGTCTGAAATTCAGCTCTCTTTGCTCTTCCATCCTTACAAAGTATTTTGTACATTATTATGTAAACCTTTCTTTCTCATTCTACCGAATCTTACGCTATACTTAAGCGTACTCTTTATAATGCACCATTTACAGTATATTTGCAAGCAAATTTAAAGTGTTCACCCCATATTTAATTTAATGTTTATACTTTTATTTTACAGTTCCATCTGTTATATTTGCTCATAGAAAAATAAAAGGGGAAATCAACATGCAATTAAAATTATCCGAGCCCGTATCATCCGAAGATACGGTGACATATGGCGGTGAACAATTCGACCGTACGCCCGAGCACAGCTATGGCAATCTGCTGTCGGCAATCGACACCAAGAGAAAGCGCATCGCATACAACAGGAATGTCTTCAGCGCAGAGCTTGCGAACATTCCTAAGAAACGAAAGGACATTATTTCCAATATCATTGTGAATGTCTGCATCATGGTGGTCGTCGCCGGCATATGCTTCTTCATCTCCACCCACGCTGCATTTGGTATGGGTGTGACTTTGTACTATGCGACATATATATTTGTGATATACATGCTCATACGGATCGGGCGTTATATCCGTGTATACCTCATAAATACGGATTGCGGATTCTCCAAGAACTACCGTATAAAGCACGATGTAAACACATTTGTCAACGAGGAGGAATACTGTACCTCCATCCTGAGCAGCCTGGCCATATATGATGAAAAACTGAACCGCATGGAACAGGACATCTCAGATGGCAAATCCATCGACACACAGGCATTTACCGCTGAACTTGACCGCATACCGGATGAATACGAGGACTTCCGATACAATGCAGGCAGATTACAATTTTGACAACCACATATCCTACATACAAAACGGCACCTGTAATTTCACTTACAGGTGCCGTTATATCAATCTATAGGCT
>CAVCCL010000042.1:0-2246 GCA_963600665.1 Bifidobacterium catenulatum
ACAGGATAGAATGGGGGAGGTTCCAGGATTATGACAATCATGCTGGCGAAATTGCAGAGTACGATGAGCCGTATTGGTTATATATTTATTTTAAAGCTAAGGATGGGTATAGCTTTGCTGGAACAGACAATGGTGTTGCAACCATAAATAACAAACCAACAGCAGGATGGTGGTGGCATGCAGAGGATCAGGAATTATGTATCAATATAAATCATTTCAAATGGACGAGTCCTGAGCCTCCGAAATCTGATCTTGAGAGCGGAACCTACACAGAGGATCAGATGATCTCTCTTTCTGTCTCAAAAGACCTTGAGGAGATATACTATACAACAGATGGAAGTGAGCCGACATTAAACAGTACCAAATATACAGGCCCGATCTCGATCACAGGTGAGCCGGGAAAAAGTACGACCACAGTCATCAAGGCGATAACAAACAGACAGTACGTAGATATAATCAGTGATGTGAGCACATTTACATATACTATAGACAAGAGCAATGTTGCGCCTTCAGTGAAGCACACGATAGAAACATCTACCGAGGAGGGCGGAAGTATTTTGCCGAGTGGATCGGTAAGTGTTAATGACGGCGAGGACAGTGTATTTTATATCAGTGCAAATGAGGGATATGTGATCGATACCATTCTGGTGGATGGCGAAGCTGTACCGAATAAATCAGAGTACATATTCAACAACGTCACTTCAAATCACACAATAAGCGTTACATTTAAGAAAAAGAGTGTGCCTCCGATAAGCTATAACATAACAGAGGGCGCGGATAGTACATGGAATGCAAATAGCGATGAGGGTATCACCATAAGAGGGGATGGGGATTTCAATAAGTTTGTCGGTGTGAATGTTGATGGAGAGTTACTTGATTCAGTGAACTACACAGTGGAGATGGGTTCTACAGTTATAACATTACATGCGGATTATCTTGTAACTCTGGCTGAAGGGTCACACACATTTGAGATCATATGGAATGATGGCTCAGCAGCGACGACCTTCAGTGTCAGCAAGGATACCAAATCACAGGATCCGGGTGCGACTACAGAGGGGGTAACAAGTGAAGAAGCGACGACGGAGACCACCACTGCCAGTGATGTGACCACCCAGGCGGCAAATGATGAACCGACTTCAGAACTGACCGGGACAAATGCTTCTACGACACAGACTGCAAGTACGGAGGCTTCAAGCGCGACGACCTCAGATACGACAGCACCAAAGACTGGAGATGCAAATGATGTGGTTCTGGGAATAGTGATGTTGATCATGGCCGTGGCTGGAATCATAGTGATCGGTGGAAAGAAGAGCGGCAAGAAAGAAAAATAAATATGCCAGGACATAAAACAGGAGGAACGGGAAATTGGCCGTTCCTCTTATTTTAATGGCAAATGCTTTGCTGTTTATACTATAGACATGAACCACTCAACTGTCTCAGGAGCATAGTGTGAGAAGAAGAGGCTTTCGCCGCTGTCAAGTGCCTCGATGGCAGCCATATCCTCAGGAGCCAGTGTGAAGTCAAATATATCAAAGTTCTGCTGCATACGATCCTTGTGGACAGACTTGGGAATTACGACCACATCGCTCTGCATCAGGAAGCGGAGAGCAACCTGTGCTGCTGATTTGCCGTATTTTGCACCGATGTCTGTGAGGACAGGATTTGTAAAGAAGTCGTTGCGTCCCTCGGCAAATGGTCCCCAGGATTCAATCTGGCATCCATACTTCTGCAGATATTTCTTTGCTGTCTTCTGCTGCTGGAACACGTGTGTCTCTATCTGGTTGACCGCTGGCTTTACTGTGGAGAAATGTTCGATATCAAGGTAACGGTCAGGTCCGAAGTTGGATACACCTATGGCGCGAAGCTTGCCCTCGTTGTACAGCTCCTCCATAGCGCGGTAGGTTCCATAATAATTGCCAAATGGCTGGTGGATGAGCAGAAGATCCAGGTATTCAGTCTGAAGCTTCTTCATTGACTCGATGATGGAAGCTTTTGCCTTCTCGTATCCGGCATTTGTGATCCATACCTTTGTTGTGAGGAAGAACTCTTCACGTGGAAGTCCGCACTCGGCAAGTGCAGCTCCAACGCCCTCCTCGTTATAATATGCCTGGGCAGTGTCTATGCTTCTGTATCCTACTTCTATTGCGTCCAGTACGCAGCGCTTTGTATCCTCTGGTGGAGTCTGATATACTCCGTATCCGAGCTTAGGCATCTTGATTCCATTGTTAAGTGTAACATATTCCATG
>CAVCCL010000043.1:0-6937 GCA_963600665.1 Bifidobacterium catenulatum
AACTCGAAGGGAGGAGAACAACCATTGTGTAGAGCTTTAGCAGAAAGAGACGAAAGACTATTAGCGGCTGAACGCGAAAAAACAGATGCATTGATTGCCGAAAAAGACTCCGAGATCGCCAGTTTAAAAGCCGAGATTGCCGCCCTGAAGGCTAAAAATAACCAGGAAAATAACTAGAAACAATAAAGGTATGATCAAGCCGTGCACACCCATGCTTGATCATACCTTTTATTTGTTATACAAATTATAAGTTCTTTACTTTGACAACGTCCTTCTTCCTGTACTTCTTCACCTCGTATAGCTTCTCGTCAGCCATCGTCATGGCATTCTGAAGGCCCTTCTTGTTATATTCCACTATCTGACAGCTTCCAAGTGATACGCTGACCTTGTATGGCTTATCACAATGCTCATTGAACGTCTCAAATGAGCTGTATACATCCTCTGCAAATGCATCCGCAGCAGCCTCGTCCTCAAGGTCCAGCACAAGACAGCAATACTCGTCTCCGCCTATTCGTCCAACGATACCCTTATCGCCCACAGATTCTATCAGTATGTCTCCAATGGTCTTGAGAGAGAAGTCCCCCTCATCATGTCCATATCTGTCATTGATGATCTTGAGACTGTTCATATCGGCATAGAATACAGTGGCCGTTCTGCCCTGCTCCTCGCACTCTTTCAGCATCTGTATTGATTTGTCAAAGAAGCCTCTCCTGTTCATGATTCCAGTCAGAGGATCCTGTTTTGACAGGTTATCGAGCATAAGATTGTTCTTCTGCAGGATAGCCATACTCTCCTCAAGGCGCTTCATGATCTCCTCATTTGTCTTTAACAGGTTGATCATCTTCACCGCCGCAGACACCTGGTTTCCAAGGAACTCTCCATTCACCAGAACTCCCTCAGTGAGATCACACAGAAGAACTCCGTATAATATCTCGTTGGAATACAGAGGCAGAAGTACATATATTCCAGAGCCCTCCACACCAAGATTGTCAAAATCATAAAGGTTGGAGGATGAGACCTTCTGGTTAACAGTTGTCACGCTGCTGACCTTTTCCTTCAGATCCTTGGTCTTCAGATACAACTGATCCGGCAGCTCGAACGGCTCCCCTATCAGATGTATGATAGGCTCCTTGTACAGGAATATAAATGCGTTCTCGATATCCAGCCAGTCCATGGTGCCAAGGATCTCTCCGTAGCTCCTGTCGTTGCCTCTGTCAAAGCTCAGCACCTTCTGGATAAATGTCTTCATCTTAAACTGGGTTTTATTTCTTTCCTCCCACTGCTCAGAGAGCATGTGGTTCATTGACAGATATCCGTCAATGACATTCTTATTGCGTTTTCTTGATCCACCCTTTTTGCAGAAT
Organism: Bifidobacterium catenulatum; assembly: GCA_963600665.1. Taxonomy (GTDB): domain Bacteria; phylum Bacillota; class Clostridia; order Lachnospirales; family Lachnospiraceae; genus Coprococcus. The sequence continues at coordinate 1,365 of CAVCCL010000043.1, forward strand.
GAATCTCTTCTTATGAATTCAGTAGGGAGTATCTTACTCTCAACATGATCTCCATTCATCAATTTGACTATGAGATTCACAGCCTCCGAGCCCAGTTTTCCGGCATCTGCACGCACCGTCGAAAGTGTCGGATATATCTGTGTTGCCCACTCAATGTCATCATATCCCATGACAGATATATCTCTACCCGGCAGAATATCTCTCGCCTTAAGCTCCTCATAAAAACCTGACGCACATGAATCATTTACACAGAACACACCCTGCATATCAGGATTCCTGTCAAGCAGATCCTTGAAGACATTCTTGGTCTCGGCTGTGAGGTTGCCCTCCACATAAAGGTTAGGATCAAACTCTATGCCGTGCTCCTGAAGCACCTCGAGGTATGTTCTCTTTCTCTCAGTTGCATCATAGTTGGAATCAGGTCCACCGATCATTCCGATCCTCGTATATCCGAGGTCCTCTATCATGTAGTTGAGTCCCTCTCTTATACCTGCGCCATTGTCGTATCTGACACATATCTGGTTTGGTTCATCAGCGGCAACTATCACACACGGCATGTGCAGATAGTTCTCCATGAATTCCCTGATCCTCTCCTTGGTCGCAAAACAGCCTATACAGCTTGAAGCAACTATTACGCCGTCCAGGTTCTCCTTTGTGGCATATGAAAATAATGTCTGATACTGATATTCATAATATATATCTGAAGTCTCTGAGTATTCTCTATCAAGGAATTTGCCCGGAATGACAACTACGTTGACATCATGCAGCTTTGCCCGCTCTATAACCCCATGACAGAGCAGTCTTGTAAAATCATCCGTGATTCCGCCTACCAGAACTCCTATTGTCTTTCTCTTCATAACAACACCCCTTAACCTTCTATCTCAAAGGCAGGTTCCTACTTTCTTACTGTGGATGCTATGATCTCCATATCGCCCTCAAATACAGGATTGCTGTATCCGCTTGGCAGGATAAAATGGTCACCCTTCTTTATAGCATTTCCATCCACTGTTCCACTTCCCTCAACTACAGACATGATAAGGAATGGCATATCCACATGAAGTTCAGCCTTCTCCCTAACATCGAACTTATACACTGTGTAATACTTGCAGCTTATAAGCTCGCAGAGTTCATTTGCCTTGTCAGCCTTGACACTTATAACGCTGTCCTCGATTGGCTTTGCAGGTACTGTTATAACGTCTATGCTCTGCTTTACATGCAGATCTCTAGGCTTTCCGTTGCTCAGTCTGTCATAGTCGTAAACTCTGTATGTGATATCACTGTTCTGCTGTGTCTCAAGGAGTGTGATTCCACCTTTGATCGCATGTACAGTTCCAGGATCTATCTGAATAAAATCGCCCTTCTTAACAGGGATCTCTCTGATAAATTCCTTCCACTTCTTTCCCTCAATCATATCACATAATTCTTCTTTTGTCTTGGCATTATGGCCAATTACAAGTGTAGAATTCTCCTTGCAGTCCAGGATATACCAGCACTCCATCTTGCCAAATGAACCATTCTCATGCTCTGCAGCATATGCATCATCAGGATGTACCTGGATGCTCAGGTCATCCTTGGCATCGATTATCTTGATAAGAAGTGGGAATCTCACTCCGTCGATCCCACCAAACAGCTCTCTGTGGCTGTCCCACAGACCTGCCAGTGTCTGTCCTGCAAACTCACCATTCTTAACTGTACAGTTGCCATTGTCGTGTGCGGCAACTCCCCAGCACTCTCCTATATCATCACCTTCAACATCATAACCATACTCTTCTCTGAGCTTTGTGCCTCCCCAGATATTATGTGTAAATACAGGGTTCAAAAAAAGTATTTCCTTGCTCATGGTATTCGTTACCTCCTTGTTTGTCATTATAACATTATAATCAAAATTAGCCTGGTGGACTGTTTCCCAACTAACAACGTTCAGTCTGCCAAGCTATCATTATCTGAAATATTTGGCATTCATCTGCCAATACTTTTTATTTTAGAGGGGGCCCCCAAACGGCGGCGGGCACCGCCTTTTGGGGAATGAGAAAAAATTAATACAATTGCCGCTTATGAGTAGGGGCTCATAGCGATCTATAACTAACTATCTTCTACCGATCTCGGTATCAGAAGTTGTTACCACACTGTGTGACTTGATGTAATCTACGATCTCATCAAGCTTTGTGAATGCAAGGCCAACATAGCTGTCGGCTGCACCGTAGTAAATAGCGATCTTTCCAGACTCGCTGTCATGAATAGTAGCACATGGGAAACATACATTAGGAACAAATCCACGCTCCTCGTACCACTCTTCTGGTGTGAGAAGGAAGTTCTCACAACGATACTTAACGATTGATGGGTTATCAATGTCAAGGATTGCTCCACCGATCGAGTATACATATCCATTACATGTTCCTGATACTCCATGGTAGAATAACAGCCATCCTTCAGAAGTCTCGATAGGGGCTGCACCGCCACCGATCTTGAGTGACTCCCACCACTCGCTGCTCTTACCCATAACATGTCTGTGCTTACCCCAGTAAACCATGTCAGGGCTCTCGCTTACGAATATATCACCAAATGGTGTATGTCCACTGTCACTTGGACGTGACAGCATTACGAAATTGCCGTTGATCTTTCTTGGGAAGAGAACTGCATTTCTGTTGAATGGAAGGAATGGGTTCTCGATCCTTACAAATGTCTTGAGATCCTTTGACTTTGCGATACCGATAGCTGCGCCATAGAAATCCTGGCACCAGATTGCGTAATATGTATCCTCTACCTTTACAAGTCTTGGATCGTATGCGTATACAGGCATGAATTCTTCACCGTTCTCATCAACGAACTTGATCTTCTCCTCGCTGAAATTCCAGTGGATAGCATCCTCGCTCTCTCCGAGGTAGATGTAAGGAATTCCATTTACCTGCTCGCCTCTGAATACTCCAACAAACTTTCCCTCAAATGGAACTACTGCGCTGTTGAATATTCTTGCAACACCCTTTACAGGATTTCTTCCTATTATAGGATTCTCTGTATATCTCCAGATTGGAGCGTCATGATTGTCATTTGCCGGTCTGTCCTGCCATGGCACATTTGGCACTGGCTCACTGAACATCTTTACTTCTGACATAAGCACCTCTTTCCTCCGGCATATCAGCCGGACATCTATTTTTTCACGTTATTTATCTCTTACTTGTCTGCGTTCTTGAGGAACTCAAGGTTCTTCTTGATAAGGTCGCATCTCTGTGCTACACACTCAACGCTTCTGCCTGGATCTGCAGGTGTGTTGAATACATAGTCGATGAGTCTGTCAACTGTTGTTGTCGCAACATGCATTCTTGTATCACTTGATGCATAGTAGATGAACACTTCGTTGTTCTCGTTCACGATAGCACCATTTGTGAATACAACGTTTGATACGTCGCCGACTCTCTCCTCACCACGAGGTCCGATGAGCATTCCTGATGGCTCAGCGATAACCTTTGAAGGATCATTGAGATCAGTTGCAAATGCATAAAGCACGTATCTGAGACCTGCTGCTGTATTTCTTACACCGTGTGCGATGTGTATCCAGCCCTTGTCTGTCTTGATAGGAGGTGCACCTGCACCATTCTTTGCCTCTGTTATAGTGTGGTACTTACGAAGACTTGTCATCTTCTCCTCATCTATAACTGCATGCTCTATATCGTCGCAGAGGCCGAATCCGATTCCGCCGCCGCTTCCTGTCTCGATGAAATCATCCATTGGACGTGTGTAGAATGCATACTTGCCATCTACAAACTCAGGATGAAGCACTACGTTTCTCTGCTGTGGGGAACGAAGAGTCTTGAGGTTGTCAAGGCGCTCCCAGTGCTTTAAGTCCTTTGTTCTCACGATACCGGCTGCTGCAACTGCTGCTGAGAGATCATTTACAGTTGTATCCTTGCTCTCTGAGCAGAACACACCGTAAATCCATCCGTCCTCATGCTGTGTCAGTCTCATATCATATACATTTGTCTCCTCAGGACATACATCATCCAGAAGGATTGGGTAATCCCAGAAACGGAATCCATCGATACCGTTATCACTCTCAGCTACGCCGAAGAATGACTTTCTGTCATTGCCCTCTATTCTTGCGACAAGATAATACTTGCCGTTCAGGTAGATAGCACCTGAATTCATAACTGCGTTTACTCCGAGACGCTCAATGAAATATGGGTTTGTCTCAGGGTTTAAGTCATATCTCCATGTGAGAGGTATCATCTCTCTTGTGAGTACAGGGTACTCATATCTGTCATAGATTCCGTTATAGAAATCTGTCTTCTTATTCTTTCTCTCGAGAAGCTTGTTCAGCTTGTCGAGCTCTACATAATATTTCTCATTCATCATTTCCGGCATTCTCCTTATTTTTTGAAAGCATTTGAATGCTATTTACTTGTCGTCGGCAATTCTCTTCATTACCTCCAGGCACATTCTGCCATTGTGATATGGACACTTCCAAGGCTCCACGATAGGTCGTCCGACTCTTGGTGTTCCATCCGCATTCAGATCCCAGAACCACTCTGATCCCGGTCTCTTGTCTATGAAGTATTCCTTTATGTACTCCCATACCTTCTCGGCAGCCTCGTAATACTTCTTATCGCCCGATTTCTGATATGCGTTTATAAATCCTACTATTGATTCTGCCTGAACCCACCATACTCTTACCGTGTATGGCACGCCCTTTTCACATTCTGTCAGAACTGAATGTCCGTCGAAAGCAAGCTCATATATCTGCTCTGCAAGAATATCTGTTATCTTTGTTATCTTCTCTGTGTACTCTGCATCTCCAAGTACTTCGGTTGCTCTGTCAAGCAGCCATGATGTCTCAATGTCATGTCCGTAGGAGTACAGATCTATCAGAGTGTTATAATCCTTGTCGAAAAATACTTCCTGTCTCTTGAGCTCCGGATTGTATACCTTATCGGCAAATACATCCAGCAGCCATTCCAGGCGCTCCTTAACCTCTGCATCCTTTGACACCTTGTACAGCTCTGTGTAAGCCTCAAGTGCATGGAGCAAAGTGTTCATTGTTCTCTCTGCGAGAACTCCGTTCTCGGAAAGCTTTTCATTTGACTCAGGCTTGAAATCTCTTGTGAATGCCTCGAGATAGCCACCCTCGTCAGTGCATTTCTCTTCTATTGTATGGAAGAGCTGCAGGGCCAGGTCCAAAGCCTCCGGATTACCGGAAGCTTCGTAATAGGCGGATAAGGCATATATACTAAATGCCTGGTTGTAAGTGTGTTTTGTCGTGTCCTTGGGTGAACCATCGTAATTCATGGACCAGTATATTCCGCCATATTCCCTGTCTATACAATATTTTTTCAGAAATTCATATCCATGAGCAGCCTCGTCGAGAAGCTTCGGGTCCTTCAGCGTGTTATACGCACTTGCAAAGAACCATGTAATTCTGCTGTTGAGGATACATCCCTTCTCTGCCTTCTTGTCCAGATTCAGGTCGTAATCCATATATCCATAAAATCCGCCATACTCATCATCCCTCAGGGCCTCCCAGAATGGGATGATAGCATCTGTTAATTCCTTTTGAATCTCATTTCTCATATTCATGAACT
>CAVCCL010000044.1:0-9695 GCA_963600665.1 Bifidobacterium catenulatum
GGTCTGTACTGTGTAAGTACACCTACTGTGTCAATCCCCGAGTTGATACAGTTGCTCAGTGGGAAATCGATTATCTTGTATTTGCCGCCAAATGCTACCGCTGGCTTGGCAAGCTTGGATGTAAGAACCCCAAGACGGCTGCCCTGTCCGCCAGCAAGGAGCATGGCGATCATTTCTTTTTTAATCATGTAAGTCACCTCTCCATGCAAAATTATAAAGACATTATACCATCCTTTTTATAATAATCAAAGTTTTTTATGCATTTTCACAAAAAAAATGCGCATTTTTCGATTTTTTTAAACATTTTTTACTCAGGGTATATATGACAAATGATGTATTTTGTCAGTATCAGACGGTATTTTTTAGTTATTACTTACTTACGCTCAATTACATTCTCATATTTTTCTTATATATTATGTAATTTTCATTTTGCAAACGGATATCTTTTTCATATAATGACTATATCGGAAGAAAATCATACAAAATACAAATGAGGTGTTGAATATATGTCAGAGATATTAGTAAAAGAATACCGTGGAAATATTGTTGAGAATGTACACCGCGGTTCCATCGCAGTTGTGTCATCCACAGGAGATACCATCGCCTACCTTGGCGACATAGAGAAACAGACTTTCATGCGTTCCGCAAGTAAGCCTATACAGGTGCTGCCTACACTGCTGGCAGGACTTCACAGAAGGTTCAACCTCACCGACGAGGATGTTGCCATGTTCAACTCTTCCCACTGGGGAAGCAACCATCATATATTTGTGCTGGAGGAGATCTCGCGCAAGACAGGATTGAATCCCGACGACATGATCATGAAGCCATGTGCTTCCACATCAGCTTCAGCGCTGGCAGCAAAACTCACCGACAGGTCAAAGCTCCACCCAAGGCAGGGACAGAGCAAGCTTCAGCACTGCTGCTCGGGAAAACACTTCAGCCTTATGCTGCTCCAGAGAGAGCTCACCGGCAAGCCGGACGGATATCAGCTCAAGGATTCGCCTGTACAGCAGCAGATAATCAATTTCATATCCATGCTCAGCCAGACCCCTACCTTTAAGATTGGGCTCGGCATAGACGGCTGTGGAGTTCCGGTATTTGCACTGCCACTTAGAAGCATCGCCATGTCCTACGCAAAGCTCATGGATCCATTCAGCCTGTCAAACGAACTCCGGGAGACTATAGACTACAACTTCTCATGCATCCACAAATATCCTGAGAAGATCAACGATTACGGAACGCCTTCATATTATATCAACCAGAATCCTGACCTCATAATGAAGGACGGCTCCAGGGGTGTTATCTGTATGGCGATAAAGAGTATGAAGCTCGGTATCGCAGTAAAGCTTGAGGACGGATGGACGGATGAATATCAGGGAATGATAATCGCAAGCATACTCGAACAGCTAGGGTACGAAGACACTGAACTCATCGAGAAGCTGAAAAACTGCTACACGACCAAGCTGTTCAACGACTGCGGCATTGAAGTGGGTCACTCAGAGGTCGACTTCAAGCTCGATATAGATCCTACATTTTTTGAGAAGCCTGAGGAGTATGTCGACTCCGATTCTGAATTTGGCGACACTGAATCAGATGAAAAGTATGACCCTGATCTTGACAGCGCATTTGCTGATGAATACGATCCTGATCTCGACAGCGCATTTGCTGATGACAGCGATGAAGATACATCCATCCATGCTGAACCGATCGTCACAGATGCTCTGGACGACGATACAGACGATGATCAAGAAGAAAAAGACAGCAGCTTTGAGATAGACCTTTTCGGTGACGGCAATCTGGTGGATGCCGCTCCTGAGCGCACACCTGAGGAGGAAAGGGAGATCCGCAACAAGAAGTCCATCCTCGGAATGACGGTTGTAAAGCCTTCGGCCAACAAAACATTTATCAGCAATCCACGTGTGGATCCTATAAGTGTTAACTCACATACCGTCCAGGCGCAGCCGGACACCACGGAGCAGGAGAAGGAAGACAATTCCGCGATTCCTGAATTTATAAAGAAGGAAATAAAATCTGCAAATATCATTTCACAGAAAAAGAGAGACTGACAGAGCAGATAAGACACAGGCTCTTGACATTGCCTGCACATACAAAAGGCCGGTACACATACACCGCATACAATATGCGTTTATGTGTACCGGTCTTTTGCATTTCCCCATCACAGACTTTTCAGGCTGTCCTTACAGGATGGACATATCCCGATGAATTCCAGGTTGTGTGACAGTATGACGAAATCGCTGTCCGCCTCCACGCCCATCTGTGTGATGGAATCCTGATATGGAAGCTCACTGTCAAATATCCTGTCACATACCTTGCAGCGTATGTGATAGTGATTCTCGGTATTGCCATCAAAATGCTCCATCTTGTCCCCGGAATACACATTCATGACAATTCCCTCATCAACCGCATCAGAGAGCACCCTGTACACAGTTGATTTGCCGATCTTATATCCTCTCTTTTCCAGTTCATCTATCAGACTCTGGACTGTAGGATGAGTCTTGAGCTCCTTTATAACAGAGTATATGACCTGTTTCTGCCATGTGTTACGCTTCTCACTCATTGTATAGTCCTCCTTCTGGTATTATTATTCAGGTATTTAAAACTGTTCTAAATAATTATTTTTCATTTATTATATTCTATTAGGAACAGTTCTCTATAAGAGTAAGATAACACATTTCAGATATTATTTCCACTATTTTTATAATGTAAGTTTTTCCAGGGACTCAATTCCATATATGCGCATGTGCATGTGAGCATATATATCACTGTCTGGTGAAGGTATATAATCTCAGTCCATGCTCCGTCCAGAGAGCAGTCTGGTCGTTGTAGCCAGTTCCCGCAAAGTTCGGAGCAAGGTTCACTCCTACACGGTTAAACACCGCACCGGATGCCTTTACATATTCCTTCTCGCCCTGAAGCTTGACCACCTTGTCTATCGCGCTCTGGGTCAGTGAATCAGGCTTCACATGCACCGGTGTAACAGTGTTGATGAGATCTCCCATGAGCTTTACGCTGTACTGCAGGCTTCTGCCCTCCATGACATAGACTGAAGTCTCGTCAAGCCCCTTTGTTCTCAGGTGCTTGTAAGTGTAATTCGGTATCACCTGGCCCTCATAATAGCAGGCTGCTGCCTCCGATCCGTCCTGAGCCACCGTCATAAACTGGTACACATTTCTCTTTAGATCTGACACCGTGCCATTCTCGATCCTGTGATATTCGCCGAACTGAAGTGTACGCCTGTGTTTCTTGTAAAACTCCACCTGCTCCTTTATGGCCTCAAGATCTTTCTTCTTCATATCGCACAGGTTGCACTCATAGCCCAGCACGCCAAATGCAGCCACACCGAATCTCGTCTCAAGCGGGGTAACTCTGAGTGTCTGGTGATTCGGGCACCCCGACACGTGACTGCTGACTACCGACATTGGATATCCATAGCTGTAGCCCGTCTGTATCTCAAGTCTCTCCCTGGCATCCGTGTCATCACTCGCCCATATCTGCGGCATGTAACACAGTATACCGAGATCGAATCTGTTGCCCCCGGCGGCACATCCTTCAAACAAAATCTCAGGAAAACGCTCCGTGAGTCTTCCCATGATGTCGTAGAGTCCAAGCACATACCTGTGTCCGAATTCACTCTGCCTGTCAGGCGGCAGCGTCTGGCTGTAGCGGTCAGACATGATCCTGTTCATATCCCATTTCACATACGAGATATTCGCAGATGAGAACACATGTGTCATGGCCTCCACTATGTGGTCTCTCACATCCTTGTTGGTGAGATCCAGCAGCATCTGATGACGTCCCTCAGCGTGGCTCTGCCCCGGCACTCTGACCGCCCACTCCGGGTGCGCCCTGTAAAGGTCACTGTCCTCGTTCACCATCTCCGGCTCTACCCATATGCCAAAGTCAAGTCCAAGTGTATTTATCTTGTCCGCAAGCTGCTTCACTCCGCCCGGAAGCTTGCTGCGGTTCTCCTGCCAGTCTCCAAGTGAGGATGTGTCATTGTCCCTGTGCCCGAACCATCCGTCATCCATGACGAACAGCTCTATACCGCACTTCTTTGCCTCTTTTGCAAGCTTCAGCAGCTTCTTCTCATTTATGTCAAAATACGCAGCCTCCCAGCTATTCAGCAGAACAGGCCTCTCCCGGTCCGCCCAGTGGCCTCTGACTATATGTCTTCTGACAAATGCATGCATATGACTGCTGACACTGCCAAATCCTGAATCTGAATATGTCATGACCGCCTCCGGCGACTGGAATGACTGTCCCGGCTCAAGCGCAAATGAAAATTCTTCCGGATTGATGCCGCTGAGTATCCTCATACGTCCATATGAATTCTGTTCACAGCTCTCCATATGTTCTCCTGAATATATGAGATTGAAGCCGTAACACTCACCGTGTTCCTCTGAACTGCCGTGCTCCGCAACCATGAAGAACGGATTGGCCCTGCTGCCCGAGGTTCCGGTCGACGATGAAACAGACACTCTTCCCTGCCTTACAGGGTGCTCCGATCTGTGCATTTCCCTTGCCCAGGCTCCCCCGAAATGTATCATGTCATATTCCTGATACATTCTCATATCAAGCTGCATGGACATAAGGCTGTCCACCCGCTCCACGTCATCACTTTCATTTGTAAGGCGGGCACTTCTGGTTATCACGTCACAGTCATCCCATGTGACATATATGAGCTCAAGCCTTTGTCTGTAGAATTTGTCCCGGAGGGTTATGGTGAGCTGTGTTACCTCGCCCGCTGTATTCTGTCGCTCATATGCTTGTATGCTCTGCAATCCACCAGCCACACCGCTTCCCACTTCTGTGCCTTGCTGCTCATTTACTGTGTTGAATCTGCCATCTGTCCCCTTATGATATTCCACCGCATACGGAAGTCCTTCAAGCTCGTCCCTGCCGTTCTTTATCTCGTATGATTCGTACACAAAGTCGCAGGTCGTGCTTCCATTTGCATGGGTCATGCAGACAAATGGTTCGCTGACATCCCCCTTGCCGGTTGACGACAGTTCCTGCAGCAGACTTTCTAAGGTAAGTCCACCATCCAGCGCTATGGCATTGCCGGTCTCGAACAGGCTGCGGTCATGCGCCACATCCCAAATGCCCACAATATTCTGATCTTCGCAGTCCAGACTCCTGCCACCGTAGTACAGGTGCTCAAGGTGTCCATCCGGGCGCACGCACATGGCATACTGCGTCGACTTTGTCTCCAGTATGAATACCTGATGTTCTTCTATATATCTGATCATAGCGGTTCCTCCTATCTAAGTTTCGTCATGATCTCCTGCATTCTCTCCTCGGTCAGCTTGTATTTCCTGATGAAGAATACGAGTCCTATGATGAGAAGAACTATAGGAACGACTGTCATCATCATTGAAAGTCCCATGAGGGTTCCTGTGCTCTGCTCTATGACTTCCGATGTTCCATCCGCAGGCTGGACAAGTCCTACCCATTTGATCGCAAGTCCGGCAAAGAACACCGCAACTCCCGATGCAAGCTTTACTACAAATGTCTGCATGGAGCATATGACGCTCTCATCTCTCTGACCGTTCTTATACTCTCCGTAGTCTATGCTGTCGGCAAGGCATACAGTTATCAGCACGTTGAGAAGTCCGCTTCCCGCAAATACCAGAAGTCCCGGGATGAACAGAACATACCAGCAAGGCACTCCTCCCACCGTCATACGGGTAACGCCGGCAAGGCTGCAGGCAAGCAGCATCACATATCCGACAATTTCATATACCACCGAATGTACGAACAGCTTCCTCTTGGACATCTTCTTTCTAAAGAGCGGGAACAGCATCATAGCAAGTATCTGCGCACCGCCGCCAAATGCAGAGAACAGCGCATATCCGCTCTCGCTTCCTATGTCATATGTGAAAAAATATATGAGCAGGTTGCTCGTTATATAGAGCGCAGAGTTTACGAGCACTATGGTGATGACCACAGCCAGAGCCTGATCATTGGTCACCAGTGAATGGAACATCTCACCTATGCCGTGGGACTCCACTACCGTGTCGCCCTTCTCCTTTACATTTGCCACGCATATGGCCTCCGAGATGACGAACACCACTGCAACCAGAAGAGCCCACCACTTGAAGCCGATGCGGTAATCCGTGATCTTCAGCTTGTCCGCCGCCAGGGCTGCACCGCTGATGGCTGGAACTACTATCATCGTAAGTACAGTAGGGATGGCAGAACCCACGCCCGCGCAGGATCTTGCCAGGGCTGACAGATTCTCCCTCTCCTTGCCCGGCTCAGTGATGGCCGGGATCATGGACCAGTACGGAATATCCATCAGCGTGTATGTGATTCCCCACAGGAAATATGCCACTGTCAGGAACACCTTCATCCCACCAGCTCCCATGCTCTCCGGCACGGCGAACATCGCATAGAGAACCACCGCATTCAGCACAGTTCCAGAGAATATCCACGGTCTGAACCTTCCCCATCTGCTTCTGGTCTTTGCCACCACAATACCCATGATAGGATCGTTGAATGCATCAAACACTCTCGCCGCCATCAGCACCGTTCCTATGAACACTGAGCTGACGCCAAGCACCGAATTGTAATAGTAGAGTATATAGCTGGCTACCAGCATATACACCATGTCTTTTCCCACGGCCCCTACTCCGTAGGCTATCTTTGTCTTTTTCTGAAGGCCGCCCTCAGGCGCGCCATTCTGTGCATTATCCTGCAAATTTTTTCCCATATATACCTCCTTAGCGGAAACCTATGCAGCCACCAAACCATTTCACTTTCCATGCGGCAGCCCAGGGCAGCGGTCATCGCTCTCTGCTGTATTCCCAGTCTCCGGCCACTATATCCACTGTCAAGCCCCTAGCCTTTTATATCTGCAATTCTTGTCTCAAGCCATTTGTCAATATCGTCAAATACCTTATCCCTGCACAGCTCGTTCAGTATCTCATGCCTGCAGTCCTCATACAGATAGCATGCCACATTGTGCGAAACTCTCTTGTGGTATAACTCGTAGAGCTTCAGAACATCCCTGCCGTAATGTCCAACAGGATCCCTGTCACCGGACACAAACAGAACCGGCACATTCTTCGGTATTTTCGCTATGTTCCTGTCCTCCTGTATATAGTGGAGTGTGTTGAAGAGCGTCTCATAGCCCTTCAGTGTAAATGAGAACTGACACAGCGGATCATCCACATATGCATCCACGCGCTTCGGGTCACGGCTCACCCAGTCCTTATTCGTCCTCTTTCTAACCTCGCCGTCCACGATAGTCGTCTTCGGGATACCCCTGTTGTATGTTCCAAATGCCAGCACTTCCATGAGGGTACTTCTGTATCTCTCGCCATGCTGACTCTTCTCAAGCTCCAACACAAGTCTTCCGATCTGCAGCATATACTCCGGCATGCTTCCTGTTCCCATGCAGACAAAGCCATCCACGCTTGAACCGGCCGTGTATGGCGATGGATACTTAGGATCCCAGCCGTAGTCGCTCATATATCGTCTTGCCATAAATGAACCCATGGAGTGTCCCATCAGGAAAAACGGAACTCCCTTGTATGCCTTTTTCAGACTTCTCGTAACTCTGTGGAGATCTGCAACTATTGCCTTGCTCGCATCATATGCATTCATGTATCCAAGCTCATCCATATTTGCCGCCGTGAGTCCGTGTCCCAGATGGTCATTTCCTGCAACTACAAAGCCCTTTGCAGCAAGATATCTCGCAAATTCGTCGTATCTGTCTATCAGCTCTATCATTCCGTGGGATATCTGAAGTATCGCTCTTACCTCTCCCTGTGGCTCCCAAACGATGACGTGCAGCCTGTCCTTGCCATTTGATGACGGTATAAATGTCTCTTTCTTCTTTACCTTATACATAATGTAACCCTCCATTCTCAGTTCTTCATATCCATCGCCAGTTTTACGACCTCATACGCTCCGTCGTATATTCCGTCCGCTTTGTTCCTCTTTATGTTCTCACACATGTCTGTGAGTATGCTGTCATCCTGCATGAACAGCTTCATCATCTGGAGAGTGTGCGGTATGTCACGGCACTCCAGTGTTCCGTCTCCGATCTCCGCCGAGTGTATCGCACCCCACTGCTCATGTCCGCCAACTCTCTTGATGAACAGCTTTGGAACAGGATAGAAGGCCAGCTCAGACGGCTTCGTTATGAGCACATCACAGCTTCTCATGAGAAGGTTCGTACAGTACACAGCCTCATATATATTCTCATGACAGAATGCGTGTATTCCGTACACCTCTTCCTTAAGGGCTCGCTCCGCAAATGCTGTGGTGTCATCCCAGTCATCGAAATGTGTCGTGACTAGGCTCTCCATGGCGGGTATCTCTCTCACCAGTTCTTCCCACACGTTCATGTAGTCACCCACATTTACATACAGGACCATGTTACCCTTCTTCACGCTGGCAAGCGCCGTCCTGATGATAGCTGCAAATATATCCTTCTGTGCTCCGGCACCTCCTATTGTGAGCAGGAAACGCATCGGGGCCTTTTTCTTTCTTCTCTCTATTCTCCTGTCGCAGTCCTCCTCTATGGCCGCCACCAGCTCATGGTCTATATAATGTCCCACATATCTGATGGAATCGCCAGGCATAGGCTTAAGCACCTCATCGCCCTGCATGCCGTTCAAAGTTCTGTATCCAAGGTATGCCGATCTGGTCTGCACCGTGTGAAGGCTTCCCTCTGCAAGGTGCAGCGCCATAGGCCAGTTGTCAGGAATTGCATTCACCACATGTTTCATCCCTGCATGAACCGCCGCCTGGGCAGGCCACACATGTGTCGCCACAAGCGGGATATCCTTCGGAACATTCCCGAATACAGGTGTCATAAGCTCCGCATTCATCTGATCCGAGGCATTGTATGACAGTTTCCTGAATCCCTCGTAATTCATCGGCTCCCACACCGCTTTGTTGAAAGCCTTACTCTTTCCAGAGATTCTGGATCCCAGGGAATAGAGCTTGTTCTGTGCCTCTATGACCTTTCCTCCAGTGGTCTCACTGTAGGAATTGAGATCCATCCAGTACGGCTTGTATCCCAGATGATTGGCCGCTGATGCTATCGCCATGGATATTCTGTAGTGTCCGAATCCCATCCTGATATTGCCAACTATGATCCCTTTGTCACTGTCAAACGTCTCACGTTCACCGGCATCCGCATCATCGCCGGCCCCGCCGTCTATCACAATATTGGATACGCCGAGAGTATCCCCAATATAAGGATTCTTCACAACTGTAAGCGGATAATCAACTTCACTGTCATCACCGAATCTTCTTACGAATCTCTCCTTGGAGTTCTCCGCCTTTTTGACGACCTGACTGCTCATCCTGTTGCCAAATATAACCTCAGATCTCTTGCCCATAACACAACCTCCTGTCTTTTATATATACTGCCCATCTCGCCCCGGTGAATGAAACCGGCCGTGGACATCAACTCCATATAATCACTTCATTCATAGCGGTTCCTACTCATTACAGGATATACCATTCATAAGTACATCAAGTGTATACTGCACCGCCTCGTCAAATGTAAGTCCCGCATCTATCAGGACCGTAGTCTCCATGTATTTCTCAAGTGTGGCCTCAAACATTGTCTTGATGACCGGAATCGGAATATCCCTTATAACGCCCTCATCAATCCCTCGCCTCAGAAGCTCTATGGTATTATCCCACTGCTGCTC
>CAVCCL010000045.1:0-9334 GCA_963600665.1 Bifidobacterium catenulatum
AGATCCCTGAGCGCCCTTATGACCGGTGCAAACCACCTTAGGAATTCCGCATTTGACTTTTCTTTTTTCTTTTTATCTTTTATTTGATTCTTATTAACATTATCCGATTCTATCCATGCATAGTATGATAATTCAGGGAAAGAAGTATACCTGCTCTTTCCTGTTTTCATATAACCAATATACCTTGTGCACATATCAAGATAAACTTCGCCTGATGGAATATCATTCTTTGATAAAACGTTTCTTGCTGACAAGACATAATCAGCCGGAAGATTATCTGGTTGAGTTAGGAACCATCTATTTCTTGAATCAAGATTTATAAATGTGTATGGTCTTATCCAGTATAATCCCATAGTAATATTCCATTTCACACAAAATTGTCCTTTTACAACATTGTAAGCATTTATAAAATCATTTTGGTATTTTTCATTATCATGCTGCTTATCAAGCTTTAATGCTATTTCAAAAAGTTTCCATAAATTCTCTATATCATCTATTCTTCTATCATTTTTAAATCCATAGAATGTTGCGGACATATTATTTAGCACGGGGATTCCATCAAAATTAGCCGGAACCTTTGCATCTATCCCAAACTCTCTTGCCATTTGATTCATTATCAACATTCTATTTGCATTCGTTATGCCCTTATTAAACAATCCATATACTGTAAATGGATCAATATCCACAATATCATTGTCCTTTTCAAGCTTTGGAAGTTTTATATTTATTGCTGTATAGATATCTTTTATCTTCTCAATCAGACTTTCCCTGTCATTCCTGAATGCCATCAATTTATCCGCAAGTTCCATATAAAAATCTGTCCACTCAAACTGCAATCTCTCCACCTCTTTCATAATCTATCATATCTAAACTATAATATCCTTTAATTGTCAAACTCCTCCACCTTCTCCTCCGGCAGATACTTCCTTATAATTCCACACATCAGTTCCACATCTATCGGCTTCACTATATAGTCGTTCATGCCGACGCTCATCAGTTGTTCCCGCACGCCCGCTATGGCGTCCGCCGTGATGGCTATGATCGGCGTATTCTGGTTGATGCAGTCCTTCATCTCACGGATGCTGCGTGTTGCAGTCTCACCGTTCATCACCGGCATATGGCTGTCCATGAATATCATGTCATATGGTGTGAGCTTCACCATATTGACTGCCTCCAGGCCATTTGCCGCCTCATCTATGACAAGCTCCATCGGCTCCAGGATCGCCTTGACCACCTCACGGTTGAGCTCATTGTCATCAACCAGAAGAATTCTGACGTCATGGGTTCTGAACATACACGACTCAGTCTTACCAGATGTAAGCTTATCCGTGATTCCAACATCTGTGACCACCTTCTGAGGCAGGGCAAATGCAAATCTGCTGCCGGCGCCCCACTCGCTCCTGGCGTCAACAGTACCACCCATCTCATCTATAAAATATTTGCTTATGGCAAGACCAATTCCCGTTCCCTCCTTGCCATGATTTTCTTCAACATTGAACTGGCTGTACATCTCAAACAACCTGCCCATATCCTCCTGCTGTATACCCTGTCCGGTATCCTGAACAGCATATGTCAGATTGACCCGGCCATCACCGAGAGTTTCACAGCCAACTGTCACGTCTATTCTTCCGGTGTCCGTGTACTTGATCGCATTTGATGCAAAGTTCAGCATGACCTGTCTGATCCTGACCACATCGCCCTCAAGAACTGGTGGCATATCATCCTGAATGTGATAGTAGATCGGAACCTTGCCGTCTATATTCCTGGCATCTATTATAGATCTCATATCATCCACCAATGATTTCGTGGTGTAGTTATCTACGATTATATTCAGCTTGCCCGCCTCTATCTTAGAAAGGTCAAGAATATCATTTATGATCTCAAGCAGACCTGTCGACGAAGACTTGATTATGGTCACACATTTGCGGACATCATCGCTCATCTCATCCCTGAGTGCCACGTCCGCCATTCCTATGATCGCGTTCATCGGCGTTCTTATCTCATGAGACATACTGGAGAGAAACTTTGACTTCATTCGGTTCTCCGCTTCGGCACTATTTCTCTCCTCCATCATTCTCCTTGCACGTTTTACAATGAGTCTAAGCATGACATTTATTATTATGAACTCAACTGTAAATCCAAGTAAATATGCTATGAATATAGTCATTCTGGCTCTGCCTTCATAAACGACCTCATACTTGGTTGCAGAATTCACATATAGTGCCGCAGCCATTACCAGATATGAGAATACGCCCATCTGAACAGTAAATCTCAGGTCAAAATACAGACAACTGAACACTGGTACAAGCGCATATGTCATGTATATTCCTATTCGGTTATTCGTTCCGAGAACACCGATAAATACTGCCAGAACTATAAGCATGTAGTATTTCATAAATGCATCCGAACAGAATCTGATCAGTATGCTCGGGCTCACTGTTACGACAAGTCCTGCCACGAGCACTATGAAAGTATAGCCTTCTCCAAACTCAAACACTCCCAGATACGAACAAGCAGCAATAGCCAGAATGGCCACCGCACATCCGGCAAACATCCTGGCTATTATATGATTTACCTCTTTGGTATTCTTTTCAAACATATCTGACATCCTCCCCGGACAAATTACCTTACAACTAAACAGTACCGCAGCCAAAGCAGCAGTCTCTCCGCTGCATCGCTGATTACTCTCCACCTCATATCTTACAACAGGTTCACCGCACACATAAGAAGCACCACCTGCATAACCAGAATAAGTGGAACTCCCACAGCAAAATAATTCTTTCTTATCTTGTGCCTGAACACGACCATTCCAAGCAGTGCCCCTACACTTCCCCCGGCAAATGCCATACCGAGAAGGACCGCTATGGGTATCCTGTATCCACCCTTGACCGCTCTGTATTTGTCAAATCCAAACATGACAAATGTTATAACACTCATTGCCACCACGAACCACAGAGTCCATCTATATTCCACGAACACATTCCAGAATGTAATGCTCCATTTGCCAGCCGGTCTGAGCTTCCACGTCATGAACAACGCCAGCTCTATCACACACACGCACACAGTGAACACTCTAAGCATCATATTAGTCTTGGATGCAGTCCTGTCACACAGTGCAAATGCTATAATCATGCCCGGCGCACCACCGGCAATGGCTATGATCCCCAGCAGAACACTGAGCGCCTTATGGCTTGTTCTCCTGCGCTTTGCCGCTGTCACTCCGTCGAGGACAGCTCCCAGTATATTTATACATATCAGATATATGATCAGCTTATCCATTATATATACCCACCTTGTCTACCGACATTGTATACAGACATTATATTCCATAGGGCATGACCATAACAAGTGACAAATGTCAAGAACTCGTGGTAAACGAAAAAGAGCAGAGCTATGTCTGTATACATAGTTCCGCTCTCATCTATCCGTTTACTGATCTGCAATAAGCACCTGCGGCTGAACATTTCTGATGTTCCCCGCTCTGATAAATGCCACCACAGAGAATAACACACTCATAAATACCAATGGTATTACTAGTGATATTACGCTTGTGCTCAAATTAAAGCTGTATATGCCAAATGATTCAAATCCTGCCTTGAAGAACGGCTTGCTGACGATAAGTGTCAGAACTATACCAAGCAGTGAACCCGCAACGGCTGTCACGACAAAGCGGACCGCAAGCTGGCATCTGAGTCTGAAGGATGTAAATCCAAGTGCCTTGTATATTCCGATGTCCTTCTGCTCACGCATGACAACCTTGCCGCACACGATTATGACCGTGACTATCACGAATACAGCCCCTAATATATATGTGAGCAACGTGAGTCCCTGTATTGCAATGTTGACTGTACCCGCCACTCCCTCAAAATCATCCTTTGCTGAATGTATTGAATACGTTATGCCTTTATTCTCGCCATATCTCTCATCTATCTCCTGGATTATCGCATCACATTCATCGGTATTGTCAAGATCATAACATATTCCTTTGCCGCTCCATTCCTCTTCATCCGAACTGCTTTGGGCTGCTTCACTGACACCAGACTCACTTACGGTCTCTTCGCGGGCAAACTTACTATATGCAGCCTTACTGATTGCAAAGTTCTTGCCCACATCATTTGCCGAATCATATATGCCGGAGATAACCATCTTCCTTGCCACGCCGCCGCGCTTGACCGTGACTGTATCTCCTATGTTCATGTGAAATCCATCAGCTACATACTGGGTTATCAGCACCTCATTGTCATATGTGCAGGTTCTTCCCTTTCTTATCGTGTTGATCATATCAGGGTCCTCCACTATATAACAATACATCTGCACATCATCGAACAGAAGGTACTCGCTGGACATTTGATATTTTCTGTACGCTGTGTGTTCTGATATGACATTCTCTATATCCTTCTGCGTATCCTCATCGACAAATGAAGCAGTCAGGTCATACTTCGTGACTGAAAACATATCCACCAGCATATTCTGTGAATTAAACCAGCGCATCACATCGTTCATGAGTATCATGAACATGGCAAGTATAGCAGTCACAATGATGGCCGCGGCATACTGTTTCTTCTCAGATATAAACTGTCTGTATGCAAGACTCACGCCAAGTTTATTTCCAGAGACAGGAAGCCTCAGAACACTTGAGAAATGCACACTGTCCTTTCCACCTCTTATCGCCTTTATAGGTGTGGCCTCAGATATTCTCCTTGTCTTCAATACGATAAATGCGGCCACCAGAAGCAGTATTGCCAATATGACGCAAAGCACAAGTCCTACATTAATATCAGACGGAACTTCAAGTCCTGAAGAAGATCTTGTGGCACTATTTATGATTTTTAGTATCGGAATGGCCAGTGGTATTCCAGCGAGCAATCCAACCGCCACCGTACACATATACCCTGCAAGCAGTGACAGCTTCACCGATGCATTTGTCATTCCGACCGCCTTGAGTATTCCTATGTTCACAAAATCCATCTCTATACTGCTGCCGATGTTGTGTCCGAGAACTATCATGGCCGCCACCAGAAGCAGCACAACAAATATAAGCAGCACCGCTGAGAATACCTTTGTCATAAGAAGCATGTAACTTCCCGCCTGCTCCTTTGATAAAGTTATCCAGCAATATGATGCGAAATCACTCACATTATTCAGTTCTCTCTCAAACTCCATCTCCGTAAGCTCCAGGCCCGGCTTTTTGTCTATTAAGATAAGCTTTGACAATTCAAAGGATCTCTTGTCATCTTCCAGTCCGCTTCTGTGATCCTCTGCAGCCTTTGCCTTGAAATCCGCAAAATCCTCATCTGAGATCAATATCGTCTTTATTCCCATGACCGAAGATCCCATATATGGATCCTCGAAAAATGACGCAACTTTGAAGGTATAAGAACCGTTATCATTGCCCAGCTCGACTGTATCACCGATCTTGCAATCATACATACCCATGAAACTGAACGGCACACTTACCTCACCCTTTTCAAGCCGATGGTCTGTCACTTTGTTATCCACATCATACTGATCATATGTAAGCACGCTGTCTGTATCATTCAAAACGAAGCTGCTGCTATTTCCGCCTTTTCCATTGCAATCCTTAAGCAGCAGATATACAACATCTGTCGCTTTCACTTCCTGCACCGCATCACATTTGCCAATATTATTTATTATCTTGTCTGCACTTGTTCCATAGGCATCCAGCCTGCTCTCCCCGTAAAGTGCAGCAAGCATATCTCCATAACCGACCTCTTCCATAGCTTCTGAATCATGCCTTATGGAATTCGTATAGTAAGAAAGCACTGAACAGAATGCCAGAGAAATGATAAGCATGAGCACGAGCACACTTATATGCACACCCTTGTTTCTTCTCATATTTCCTCGAAGCACCATCATGATGTATCTCATCCTTTACCTCCTACCACTGCATGGAACCAAGCCATGCATCTATCTGGCTCTCACGGCTCTTGCGTTCTTCTTCAATATATTGTGACAGCTTCAGCTCACCTATGATTCTTCCGTCCTCTATGTATATGATCCTGTTCGCCCTGATGGCAGCTCTCACATCGTGGGTCACCATGAGTATGCTCTGTCCCTCCACGTTGAGCTCCGTGAGAAGATCCAGCACATCCTGGGTATTTCTACGATTTAATGCGCCTGTCGGCTCATCCGCGAAAAGGATACCCGGACTGTTGATGACCGCTCTGGCAATAGCGCCCCTCTGTGCCTCTCCGCCAGACACCTGTGCAGGAAGTCTGTCAGCAGCACTTTCTATATTCATCTTCTTTATGAGTTCATCAGCCCTGTTCTCAGTCTCTTTTGTGCTCGTATTCTTATTCATATAACCCGGCACAAGTATGTTCTCTCTAATGCTGAGGTTGCTCACAAGATGTATCTGCTGAAACACAAACCCGAACTCATACACCCTGAGTTCTGCCATACTCTTCTCATTGTATTCTGTTATATCCTCGCCATCATATATGACCTTTCCCGAAGTCGGTCTGTCCATTCCAGACAGACTGTAAAGCAACGTGGATTTTCCTGAGCCTGACGCTCCCATGATGACTGTAAAATCTCCCTTATAGATATCCAGATCCATGTTGTTGAGCACATGGTTCTGAACTCCCTCACTGGAAAAGCTTTTGCAAAGGCCTCTTGCCTGAAGTATTATATCTGCCATTTTTCTCTCCTTTTTGTTGTCGTCGGCGCATTCCGATATGTGTCTTCGACACATGGCGCCTCTTCGGGTGGCGCCCCCTCCTTACGTCGGCGGCATGTCGTCGGCGCATTCCGATATGTGCCTTCGACACATGGCGCCTCCTCTAACTATAGTTGTAGCACGGCTCTTTCGTTCAGACATCTTCTATAGATTCTATACATGTCTTCGCGCCATCACCGTGCTACAACTATATCAACATATTTATTAACAAGTCCTTAACAAACTTTTCTTGCTGCAAAATATAACACTGCCTCCAGGCCATCAGCGTGATTTACGAGTTCCACATCTCCGCCCATTCTGTCCATGAGATAGCGGACAATAAACAGTCCCAGGCCCGCTCCAGGTTCATCACCTGAGTTTTCCCCTCGATAAAACTTCTCATATATGAACGGCATATCCTTATCCGGAATTCCTGTTCCATGATCCTTTATAGACAGCCTGTATACCATATCAGCGCCGCCCACATGGACATTCCTTGGAAGTTCTTCTGGTTTTATATATCCAGTGGTAATACTTATCTCCGTGTCTCTGGCATACTTAGAGGCATTTGACAGTATATTTTCTATCACCTGGACCACTCTTCCTGAATCTGCATGTTCAAGCACTGCCTTGGCTATATCTCCGCCACAAGTTCTGACATTACGTCCATCTGTATCTACATTTGTTTCCCTATTTGCAGTTCCATTTACCACGATATTCATTCCAAGCCCTATATCTGACAGGACCTGTTCCAGCAAAGGTTTTATCTCAACCTCGTCGCTCTTAACCGCCAGCCTGTCCAGATCATGCAGAGAGTGAATAAACATATCATTCGTTATGGACGTCACCTCGTCACATTTCTTCATGATGACCGATGCATATCGCTCCCGGCGCTCCTGAGTAGCATCCATATTCATGACCAATGCCTCCGCATATCCTCTTATGGATGCAATCGGAGTCTTTATATCATGTGACAATGTAGCTATAACAGTCTTGTTGTTCTCTATCGCTTCCTGCTCCCTCCGCCTTGCATGCATTATCTCCGTTCTCATATGGTCAAATGCCCATGTGAAGCTTCCGAACATATTTACCCGTCTGTACTTAATCTCGGTGTCCATATCCCCTGCTGCCAAATGTGATGCATATTCTTCCAGCTCGTCAAATGGCCTGAGAACACACACGTATATGTACAGAAATAATGCAATTACAATGCACAAGACAACGATATACATGATCACTATATTTCTAAGTCCTGACTTGTCGGTTTCTATCTTTTGTTCCCGGAGTTCATCCATTACAGCGTCAAGCTTTCCGTCAGCATCTATGGATCCCAAATCATACAACTGTTTCACCTCATTCAGCTCCACAATATACTGTCCATATTCATCATCTTTTATCCGCCGTGTCTCGTCCTGCTTCTCCCTGCAGAACAGCCAGCAAAAAACTATGGTTATGGCGCACATGAACACGATCAGCATTTTTATTATATTGTTTCTTACTGAATGTCGTTTCATATAAACTCCCTATATCTGCCATGTGGACATCCACATTACAAGCCCAATTTATCCTCACTGTCTTTGTCTATTCACTATCTCCCAGCACATATCCCGTTCCCCATACCGTACGGATAAGCTGCGGATGTGAAGGATCTGCCTCAAGCTTTTCCCTGAGCCACCTCACATGCACCGCAACCGTGGATGGCTCCACATCGCTGTACAGCCCCCACACGGCACTCATGATCTGTTCCTTTGTCAATACCCTGCCTCTGTTCTCCGCCATGTATACAAGCAGATCAAATTCCTTCGGCTTCATATCCACATTCCTTTTGTTTCTGCCCACAGTCCGCGCGTGCCTGTTGATCTCTATCTCGTTCCCATCTGTGTTCAGGATCAATAGCTCAGACTTGTCATCATCGCTGCCATAAGTTCTTCTGAGTATCGAACGGATCCTCGACATTAATTCTTTCAACGAATACGGCTTTGCTATATAGTCATCCCCTCCCATATCAAGTCCATTTACCTTGTCATCCTCACTCGTCCTGGCACTGGCAAATATGATTGGAATCTGGGACGACTGCCTTAGCTCCTGACAAAGTGTGAATCCCGTCCCATCAAGAAGATTGATATCCAGAAGTATGAGATCACATCTGTTATCTGTCAGCACTTCATATGCCTCATCTATGCTTGCTGCATACAGGGAAGCATAGCCGTTGTCCTCCAGCATATCCTGTATCAGCATAGACAGATCAGCGTCATCATCCACTATAAGTATTGTTCTCTTGTCTGTAGGCTTTTCTGTCATCCTATACCCTCCAATATCCTCACTGTCTACAGTTCTTAATGTACGGCTTTAAATCGCCCGAATGCCGTCTGTAATATCATCTGCAGACAGTGCATATATCCAACTATTTTTCTTTATTCACCAACATGTCATATGTAACACCATATTTCTTCGCTATGTCACTGGCGTATGACTTGCCAGCGGGCGGCGCTATCTCTATCTTGTATGATCTCTTAGCGCCTTCATTATGTACGACCAACGAGTAAGCTTTTCCCGCTCCCACTGTGCGTTCCTCATTCATTGCATCCACATCAAACCCCAGTTTATGCATATGGGTGTTGTATATCGTCCGCGTTCCCTTTGTCAGAATAGCTC
>CAVCCL010000046.1:0-9230 GCA_963600665.1 Bifidobacterium catenulatum
ATTCATATCTACATTCTACACAGGAATTCTTGTGACAGAACTTATATTTATGGGACTTATTGTTCCGTTTTTGTTCCCGTTGATAGCCAGATACAACAATAAGCTGGGAACCACGGTGAGGAACTCACTGGCTTTGGCTATCACATATAAGGGATCATGGTTAAAAGTATTTATCGCATGGTTTGCACCTATATTTATATGCGTGAGATACCCTATGATATTTGTGAATATATGGTATCTGTGGGTTTTATTTATATTTGGTGCGATTGCATACGGAACCAGTACGACGATGAGGAAAATATTCAGACTCAACGAGAAGAAACTGGAGGAAACCGCCCGAAAAGCCGAGGAAGAGGCAAAGAAGGCAAAGGAGGAGGCTGAAGCTGCGGCGAAACTGTTAGAAGCCGAGGCTGAAGCTGAAGAAAAAGATAAAGAGGATACAGAGAATAAAGAAGACTTGGATTCGGAGCAGGCATAAAGCCTGAAAATAGTGATATTTCCCATAAAAGAGGTTAAAGAGAAATCTTTAACCTCTTTTTTTATGAAAAAGTGTCACATTTATGATAATGTAATCGTTATATATAGTGAACGTTCAAAAAAGACAGAATATCAAGAGGGTGTTCATGGCGGGGAACACATGAAAAAGGATAGGGTAATTATGCATAATGATAAGAAAGACAGCGAATTGATAGCAGAATATTATGACAAGTACGAACAGAAGTTATACAGGCTGTCGTATGCCGTATTGGGAGATGTATGGCAGGCGGAGGAGGCTGTACAGGAGACATTTCTGAAAGTCATAAGATACAGGGATGTGATAAAAAGGATGCCGGAGGAGAAGAGGTCGGCGTACATAACCAAGACTGCAAGAAATATCGCTGTTGATATGTACAGGAAAAATAAAAGAGATAAAGAGGCTGTGTGCAGTCTGCAGGGGGATGACGATTCCACGGAACTTGCAGACAATATCCTGTGGAGTCATGCCGATCCATCGGTGAAGAGCAATATGGCTGATGAGGTGGAGAACAGGCAGTTGATAACAGGCATACTTGGAAGATTATCTGATGATGATGCCCTGGTGCTCCAGCTAAGGATAGTGCGGCAGCTCAGTGTAAGAGAGACGGCTGATCTGATGCGGCTGACAGAGGCTGCGGTTCGGAAGAAATATGAGCGGGCTGTAAAGAGAGCGCGAAAACTGCTGATGAAGGAGATGATGCTGGATGGAGAATAGGAATATGGAGAGTGTTGATAACACGGACAATACGGATAATATGGACAAATTGTCTGAACATGAATTTTCGGCAGAATACAAAGCTAAAAAGGAAATGCTGCTCGCCGGAATGAGAGACATGGAGGAGTCTGGCAGACCGACAGGCCTCAGGAAGAGACGTGGAGGCATGGAGAGATTTGTCAAGGTTGCGGCACTGCTGCTGTGTGGCGTGATCCTTATACCGGTATCAATCCATGCTGCGGTCAGCGTGTATAGATTTACGATCGAGAAAAATGGTGATTATGCAAGTGGAACGATAGAGCTCAATGATGACGGTGTTGCCACAGCTACAGATGGCACCGAGAGCACGGAGACTCTGGACGAGATGAAAAAGAGAATGGCTGAGGAAGAAGAAAATGGAACACAGAGCATAATGAAAGGCAGCGATGGTAATTCATACATGATAAATTCGGGAAAAAGATACGTGGAGATCACTCTTGATTATCTGCCGGAAGGTGTGGTTCAGGTCGAGGAATGTAAGTATGACAGCCCGGACAGGGAAGGATATATGGGAATATCCATAGCGGCAACCCAGTGGAATGGGCAGTCGAATACTGTTATAAACCGAAGCATCGAGGATGCCACAGTCAGACAGGCGGGAAGTTATGAGTACCTGTTGTTTGAGAGGGGAGGAGTTGATTGGGAATTTGACAGAGTGCTGTACGTTCCGATAAAAGAAGAATCAGTTATTCTGACTGTGTATATCGGCTGCGACATAACGGATGAGGAGCTGGACAAGATCGTGGCCGGAATAAATGTCAAGGATGCCGAGGGTGATGATCCATCTAACTGGGTCGGAGTTGACTCAACATTCTATGA
Organism: Bifidobacterium catenulatum; assembly: GCA_963600665.1. Classification (GTDB taxonomy): domain Bacteria; phylum Bacillota; class Clostridia; order Lachnospirales; family Lachnospiraceae; genus Coprococcus. Next base: position 2,090 of record CAVCCL010000046.1, read on the forward strand.
TGACAATCCGGATAATGTTGATACGATTCAGGTGGATGACAAGTACACATTGATAGGATTGGACGAGTCGTTTGTTGTGGATGGCGTAGAGATGACGGTAAACAGTGTGAACGTATACGAAGACACCCAGGGAATAGACTCTGCGGACATGACCCATGCTGTGGGAGATCTCAAGGAGAAAGGTCTTGTGGATTCGGACGGTAACTTTGTGGATGTCAGATGCCGGAGGATGAACGAAGCGACAGATAACAGCTTTACAAGCTGGGGAGATTATAATAACAGCAGCTTGCGGATGGTTGCGGTGGATATCACATATAAAGCGGATTACAGAGTATATTCGTATGACGATATAATTATAGATCTTGAGAGAGGAGAAAAACTCTCTGGGGACAAGCTGACGCCACCGGTTGACACGAATTATTATTGCGGAGATGGTGAGACTCGTGCGAGTTATGGAAGACGGATGACATATGGCGCACCTGCGTATGTAGTAGATGACGGCACAGAGATTGCTGAAAAGAGCGTGGATGGCTACTGTTGCCTGAAGAAGGATGGCAAAGAACATTCGCTGACAGTGTATTTCCTTGTTGACGAGAGTGAGCTTGAGGATTGTTACATGCGGGTAAGTCCGAGCAGTTCAATGACAGATTATTATGAGTATATGACAATATATCTTGGTGAAGGAGAGTAAATATGAGGAAAAGAAGATGGATGATATGTGCAGCTTTGGTTTGCCTTGCAATGGCGTGCGGGGGCTGCGCAGATAAGAAAAAGGAAGCAAACACAGCGGTCATAGAGGGCGATGATATCAAGGAATACAGCAGCGGAACGGACACGTCCGGAGACACCGAGAAGGATGTGACTTATGATGACAGTGTGGGCGGACTGGCCAGGACACTCAGTATTCCGACCAGTGTAAGCGTTGATATTCCTGTTGAAAACTGCGGAACTTTGGAGTCTGCTAGCATCAAAGCGTCGGAGATCAAGGTGCCGGATGCCGATAAGATGTATACGAAGAAGTTCACCATGGGCAGCATAAGCGCTGAAGACAGGGAGACGATACTCAAAAGCATATTTGACGAGGAGGATGGAGTTTTCGAGTATCCATATGATATGAAGGACAGCGTGACACAGGAGCAGAGAGATGAACTGTTCGCCCACAAGGGTGCCGATGTGGATTACAGCAAGGATTATTTTATTGGGAAGATAGATGGAGTTGAATACATACTGTATTTTTATGATCAGTCGTGGATATCAGATGAGGGATTTTCTATCCAGCTTGCGGTGACGGACCCTGTCCCTGAAGATATGGCGGACAAGGGTGCGACATTCACGGAGTATACCTCATGGGATCCCGCAGAACTGATAACGGCAAATGGAGGGGATCCGTCGGACGTTCAGACTGATGAATCCAATATGAGTGGCATGGATGAGGATGCCGGAATGGTAAAAGCACTGGACTACATGGACAAATGGGGCTTTAATGATGTGGTTCCTACATCACAGTCGGAGCTTTACCGCCAATATAGTGATGAGTATGGAGAGGTCGTAGGATATGAGAAAGACGGATACTCTGTGACATTTCAGGCGTCAGTGAATGGACAGCCGCTCTATCAGCCGGATGCATTTGGCATAGATACCATCTCAAACCAGAAGAATGCTGAGGATAGTGGTTCGTTTTCTGCAGAGAAATACTACTACACGGAGCAGTCTACATACAGTATCGCATTTACAGGGGAGAAGCTTACGGGATTTACATGTACCTGGCCGATGAAGTCCGCAGGGGATATTCAGGACGCAGGGACATTGATCACATGGGATTCTGCGGTGGAAAGCCTCAAGGGAGTAATGGAGAGCCACTTTGCGGATTATACTGGATACAATTCGGTGGAGTTCAACGATGTGAGACTCACATATTTCAGGATAAAGACAGGGGATGGCGAGTATGAGGCTATACCTGTGTACTCATTTGCGCAGTTGGATTCGGATCATTCTGACACTTACCCGATACAGCTTGTGCTGATAGATGCGAGGGATGGAAGTGAGGTCAGCATGGTTCAGGATGAGACGAGATTCCTGAATAAATAGACCACAAATGAGTTGCATATTTGGCTGTGTAATTGTGCATGTCTGCTTGACAACAGAGAGCGTACATAAGTATAATTAATTGCGATAAAATAAGTCATATTGACTATATTAGGAAAGGAAAAACATCGGTTTCGGTGTTGCAGAGGGTTTATATGGTTTACAGTGTTACGGTTACACAGCTTATAGAGAAGATGGATCTCAAGAACCATACTCCGGAGATCGATACAGATAAGATACTTATCCAGGATCCGGGTATGAACAGACCGGCAGTACAGTTTGGTGGATTCTTCGAGCACTTTGATGCAGGAAGAATACAGATTTGTGGTAATGTTGAGCATGCCTATGTGGCAGCTATGCATACTGAGGAGGAGAACAAGCGCATCATGGATGAGTTCTTCTCATACAAGCCGCCATGCCTTATATTCTGCCGAGGCCTTGAGCCATATCCATTTATCATAGAGATGGCGAAGAAGCACGGGGTTCCGGTGCTCACATCCGATGCGGTCACATCTGCATTTGTACATGAGGTGGACAGATGGCTGCATGTGGAGCTGGCTCCTAGAATATCGGTGCATGCGGTTCTTGTCGATGTATACGGCGAGGGTGTACTGATCATGGGTGAGAGTGGAATCGGTAAGTCGGAGGCAGCGCTGGAGCTTCTGAAGAGAGGACACAGACTTGTTGCGGACGATGTGGTTGAGATCAAGAAGGTCAGTGATGCGACTCTTGTAGGAAGAGCTCCTGACATAACGAGGCATTTTATTGAGCTCAGAGGAATTGGAATAATAGATGTGAAATCACTGTTTGGTGTTGAGTGCGTTAAGATAGATCAGAATATCGATCTTGTCATCAATCTGGAGGAGTGGAGCAAGGATACAGAATACGACAGACTCGGACTTGAGGACAATTATATGGAGTTCCTGGGAAATAAGGTGGTAAGCCACAACATACCTATCAGACCGGGAAGAAATATTGCGATCATAGTTGAGTCGGCGGCTGTAAACCACAGACAGAAAAAGATGGGATACAATGCAGCTCAGGAGCTTTACAACAGAGTTACACAGAATATTATGAAGGGCAACGGCGGCGGAGACAAGCAGTAGATGACTGCCGGCCGTGATATTACAATAAAAGCGGAGAATGTGGAAGGAGAAAAGACATGGCTAAGTATGTATTTGGAGTTGATGTTGGAGGAACTACAGTAAAGATGGGACTTTTTACCGTTGAGGGCGAACTGCTCGACAAGTGGGAGATCAAGACCCGCACAGAGGACGGTGGAAAGAATGTTCTTCCAGACATTGCTGCTTCTATAAAGGAAGTTATAGACAATAAGAAGCTTGCAAAGGATGATGTTGAGGGCGTTGGAATCGGAGTTCCGGGACCTGTCAAGGAGGATGGAACGGTTCTCAAGTGTGTAAACCTCGGATGGGGAATACTGAATGTTGAGGACGAGCTGGAGAAGCTGGTCGGCTACCCTGTAAAGGCTGGAAATGACGCGAACGTCGCTGCGCTCGGAGAGATGTGGCAGGGCGGTGGCAAGGGTCACAGCAATCTGGTAATGGTAACACTTGGAACAGGTGTTGGCGGCGGAATCATACTCAACGGCAAGATGCTGTTCGGCGTGAACGGTGCCGGCGGTGAGATCGGACATATATGTGTTGACGATTCAGAGACTGAGACCTGTGGATGCGGAAACAAGGGATGTCTGGAGCAGTACACATCTGCAACAGGCGTGGTAAGACTTGCGGGCAGAGCTATGGCAGCTTCAGACAAGAAGTCAACTCTCCGTGAGCTCGAGGCTGTTACTGCAAAGGATGTATTTGACGCAGCAAAGGCAGGAGACGAGCTTGCACTTGAGATAGTTGATACACAGGCACGTATTCTGGGCCGTGCGCTTGCACAGATAGCATGTGTAGTTGATCCTGAGATATTTGTAATCGGTGGAGGCGTGTCAAAGGCGGGCTCCATACTTACAGATTCAGTACAGAAGTATTTCGAGCACTATGCATTCCACGCATGCAGACAGACAAAGTTCGCACTTGCACAGCTTGGCAATGATGCAGGTATTTATGGAAGTGCATGCAGCATACTTGGAAGATAATTGGCCTGAATGTAATTTCGGTAAAATTTACCAGTAGAATTTGTGAAAATATCCAAAGGTTTTGCGAAAGATGGTAAATTTATATTAAATTTTAATATTGAATTATAAAAGTCTTTAATGTATGATGAATTTAATGGTGCTGAATAGTGCCGTAAAATCCAATATATTAAAGACTTTTATTGTGTGTGTTAAGAAAAAAGCAGTTCTCTGTGACAGGGGGTGCTTTTACTTTTGTTTTAAAATACATGCACATGTGAATAAAATATAGAAGACAGATTGTATGAGGTTGACATGTCAGATTTAGATATATTGAACAGTATTCGAGAGATAACCGGAGAGAAGAATGCAAGCGCAGATGAGGCGATGAGCGCACACACTACCTTCAGGGTGGGCGGTCCTGCCGACTATTTTGCAAGCCCTTCTGATGCAGATCAGGTTGCGGGGCTTATAGAACTTTGCCGGAAATGTGAGATACCGTATTTTGTCCTTGGTAATGGCAGTAATCTGCTTGTGTCGGATGCTGGCTACAGGGGCATGATAATCAATATAATGGACAATATGAATGGGATAACAGTTGACGGTGATGTGATAACAGCCCAGGCCGGGGCAAAGCTGGTGAGAGTCAGCAGAATGGCAAGGGATAATTCGCTGACCGGTCTTGAGTTTGCTTCCGGGATCCCCGGTACTATAGGCGGCGCGGTGTATATGAATGCGGGCGCTTATGGCGGAGAGATGAAGGATGTCGTCACCAGTGTCAAGGTGATGGATGCCGATGGACATATATACGATATGTCGTCGGATGAACTGGATTTTTCGTACAGACACAGTGCTGTGGAGGCGGAAGGTCTCATTGTGCTTGAGGTTACCATGAAGCTGGCAGCAGGTGTGCAGCAGGATATAGATGACAGAATGAAGGAATTGTCGGATTCCAGAAGAACAAAGCAGCCGCTTGAGTATCCGTCGGCGGGCTCTACATTCAAGAGACCTGAGGGATATTTTGCGGGTAAACTTATAATGGATGCAGGACTCAGGGGATATTCTGTGGGAGGTGCACAGGTGTCTGAGAAGCACTGCGGATTTGTTGTGAACAGAGGCGGAGCAACCGCTGCTGATGTGACAGGTCTGATCCGTGATGTACAGAAGAAGGTTATGGATCAGTTTGGCGTGATGCTGGAGCCTGAGGTAAAGATGCTTGGCGATTTCTAGCATTCAGTGAGACAGGGAGAATAGAGCATGAGATTTGTTATTGTGACAGGAATGAGTGGAGCAGGAAAGGCGACGGCGCTTAAGACACTTGAGGATGCCGGATTTTTCTGCGTTGATAATCTGCCTATCCAGCTTATAAAGAGATTTGCCGAGATCGCTTATGATGAGCAGATCCAGGTTGATGATGTTGCTATCAGTGTTGATATCAGAAGTGGAAGGGCTTTGTCACAGCTCAATTCGTGTCTGGCGGATATCAGAAGAGAGGGCATGAATTATGAGATCCTGTTCATTGAGTGTTCCAATGCAACTCTGGTAAAGCGCTACAAGGAGACGAGAAGAAACCATCCGCTTTCAGTTAAGGGTGGACGTATAATAGATGGAATAAACAAGGAGCGTGAGCTTATCGGCTTCCTCAAGGAGGAGGCTGACTATATAATCGATACTACCAACCTCCTTGTGAGAGAGTTTAAGGCGGAGCTTGACAAGATATTTGTGCAGAACGAGGAATACTCGAATTTCATAATAACGGTTATGTCATTTGGCTTTAAGTATGGCATACCGAGGGATTCAGATATAGTCCAGGATGTCAGATTCCTGCCGAATCCGTATTATGACCTTGAACTCAGAGACAAAACGGGAAACGACAAAGAGATACAGGACTATGTGATGAACTGCAAAGAGGGCCCTGAATATCTGGAAAAGTTTATAGATCTGATAACATTTTTGATACCAAATTATATCAAAGAAGGCAAAAATCAGTTGGTGATCTCCATAGGCTGTACGGGCGGAAAACATAGATCCGTCACGATAGCCAATGCTGTCTATGCCCGTTTGCAGAAGTCAAAATATACAGTGAGGATAGTTCACAGGGATATTTTGAAGGATTCGATAGTCAAGAAGTTGTAGCAGGTAATAACAGATAGTATAGCAGGTGGAATATGTCATTTTCTTCAGACGTTAAGATGGAGCTGGCAGGGAATGTCCCGGGAGTGAGGCATTGTCAGATAGCTGAGCTGGCTGCGATGATCTCAATGGTGGCATATGTGAGATATTGGGCTGGCAGACCGGCCGGGCTGGTGATAGTTACAGAGAGAAGTGTTATCGCAAAGGAGATAGCTTCCCTGATAAAGAGGCTGTTCAGATATATTCCGGACTCAAGTGTAAGAAGGACCGGAGCTGACAGCAGAGTATACAGGATGGAGATCAATTCTCCAGAGATTGTCAATACGATACTGATGACCTTGAAGATAGAAAACGAACATGAATGTGAAGGACTGATACAGTGTCAGCTCATGAAGGTCAGCAGGATGGATGTTCAGCAGGATTGCTGCAGAAGAGCATATATAAAAGGAGTGTTCATGACCTCGGGATCAATCAGTGATCCGAACAAGGGCTACCACATGGAGGTGGTGTGCGAGAACGAGGGAAGGGCACAGTTCATACAGGAGATAATAAACGGATTTGGTGTGGAAGCCCGCATAATACAGCGGAAGAAATACTACGTCGTCTATCTGAAGGACGGAGAGATGATAGTTGATATGCTGGGAATAATGGGGGCACACATATCCCTGATGAATATGGAGAACATAAGGATCAGGAAGGATATCCGTAACAATATCAACCGCAGGGTCAACTGTGAGGCTGCAAACCTCAACAAGACCGTGAGTGCTGCTGTAAAGCAGATGAATGACATTAATTACATAATAGAAACAAAGGGTATAGGATATCTGCCCGATAACCTTCAGG
>CAVCCL010000047.1:0-4983 GCA_963600665.1 Bifidobacterium catenulatum
ATGCATGGCAGTACATACCGTATAAGTTTTTTATAGGTAAATGAATCAGATAATTTTATTTCCATAATTCTTCCGTTCCTTTCTTAAGATAGTCGAGCTGTCGCTGCATAAGGGAGAGCAAAAGCTCTCTTTCGTCCTCAGTAAAACTCGAAAATGACAGGATATCAGCGTCTGTTAGAGGCTTTATATATTTGTCCGCATACGTGAGGCCTGCGTCTGTCAGCGAGAGATATTTGATATTGCCTGCTCCTTTGTGTGTTGTCAGCGAGATCAGCCCGTCATGTTCCAGCTTTTTTACTGCAGAGTTGCATGTCTGTCTGGAGATAAACCACATGTCACAGAGTTCTGCTTGTGTCAGCTCAGTATTATTCTCGGTGGCGAGTATATATATGATCCAGAAAGCGGTCTCTGGAAGTCCCGACTTTTTGGCAGCCTCCAGCCAGATGTCGTCCTGGGCTTTCCAGAGCGTGTTGAATCTGCGTAGTTGTTCATGCAATAAGTCGTCTTTATTTTCGGTCATATATAAAAGTATCCCTTCTGTTATATGGTTATTTGGTGCTTATTTGTATCTTAGAAGCACCGTCACTCAATATAAATCCGAAATCGGATTTAGTCAAGCGGAAATATATTAAATTTATTAAAGTATGGAATGTGGGGAAAGCAAAATTATGTATAAATATTTTCATTTACTATACTCTGGGAGGTGTTGCCTGTGAGGTTTTTGAGGACTATAATAAAAGAGGACTATGAAGATATAGATACCAGCTATCAATTATAGAAGGTATTAGATGTAGGTGTAATGAGAGAAATCATGGTCCGGGAAGGAGTGTACATTTATGGGCTTTTTAACAGGTAAAACAGCGATAATCACAGGTGGAGGACGTGCAGTTCTCAGCGATGGAAGTTGTGGTTCCATCGGCTACGGAATAGCAACAGCGTATGCCAAGGAGGGCGCAAATCTTGTGCTCACAGGACGTAATGTACAGAAGCTTGAGGACGCAAAGGCAGAGCTTGAGAGCAAATACGGAATCAAAGTTCTGGCGGTTCAGGCCGATGTAAATGCAGGCGCGGACAACGAGAGTGTTGTAAAGAATGTTGTGGAGCAGGCAGTTAAGGAATTTGGAAGAATAGATGTGCTCATCAACAATGCTCAGGCATCCGCATCCGGAGTTACGATCGCAGATCACACAACGGCACAGTTCGATCTTGCCATATATTCAGGACTGTATGCTGCATTCTATTATATGCAGGCATGCTATCCATATCTGAAGGATACAAAGGGTTCAGTCATCAACTTCGCGTCAGGCGCAGGTCTCTTCGGAAACTATGGCCAGTGCGCATATGCGGCTGCAAAGGAAGGAATCAGAGGACTTACAAGAGTTGCGGCTACAGAGTGGGCAGCAGATGGAATCAATGTCAATGTAGTTTGTCCTCTTGCATGGACATCCCAGCTTGAGAATTTCGAGAAGGCATATCCGGACGCATTCAAGGCAAATGTAAAGATGCCACCGATGGGACATTTCGGAGACGTAGAGAAGGAGATCGGACGTGCATGCGTAGCACTCGCATCCCCAGACTTCAAGTACATGAGCGGTGAGACAATCACCCTTGAGGGCGCAATGGGACAGAGACCATAGTGCAGTCAATATATCAAATATGGCTTATGCCATGAGAATAGAATATGATGCGACCGTGGATCCAGGTTCGCGGCTTGTATAATAAAAAATGGGCATAACACAATAAATCCCTATATGGGATATGTGTTATGCTCATTTTATCGTTAAAGGACAAAATGTGTGACCTATAGGACAAAACGTGTTGCCAAAAACCAACCTATAGGACAAAAAGTGTTGATAGAAACCTGCTTCAGCCCTGATAAATAAAGGGCTGAAGCAGGTTTAATCTGTTTGTAGACAAAATTTGAGTATAGACAAAACAGCATGTTTTTCTATTTCATCCACATCTGATCACAATAGATACAAAATTATCGCTATTTCCAATAAAAATCCCTATTTGCGATAAAATTCTGAATCATTGTATCTTTCAGCTCAATTCTGGCAAAAAAGATACAATTTTATCGCATTTCTACAAAAAATACCCGATTACGGAAAATGGAAAGTTAGTAAAAAACATAGCAGTCTTAATCTGTATTGAAATTGAAAAAAACAATACAAAATAGAAATCAAGCAATGTTAAACCTATACGAGAAAGGAAACTAAGCTCAACATACATCATAAACAAAAAAGTCAGACTCAAACCTACCCCAAGGAAACTAATCCTCAAAGTATATAAAGCCGTAAAGTAAGGTCATCTGCCGCATGGCAGGCATGCCCCAGCGTTAGTGCAGGCGGCCGAGCTTCAGCGCTTCTTGCCAGAGCGGAGCCTGCAACGCCCTTATGCAGGAGGAGCTCTGTGCAGATAGAAGCAGAGCTGAAGCGACAGCCGACAAACGTGCTGGGGTATACCTGCCATGCGGCAGATGACTGCCCGTGCGTCGTTAAGGTTCCCCAAGGTTTCTTAAAAAAATATGAAATATCTCCCATCTTCCTTGAACACCCCATCCCATGAATTTATAATAGAACACTGTATAATCTAAGAAAAATGACAAGATCTACACAGGAAGAGGTGTTTTACGTGGATAACGAGAATTTAGATACGCGGGGAGTTCCGATACTGGGCCTTACCTCGGAAGAGGTGCGGGAGCGTATAGACAAGGGACTTACCAACCATACAGATATAAGCACGCAGAAGACGGTGGGACAGATCATCAAGTCCAACCTGCTCACATACTTCAACCTTATATTCATTATACTCACGGTGCTGCTGTGCATTGTCGGCTCGTTCAGGAACCTGACATTCCTGCCAGTCATCATAGGCAATACAGTTATAGGAATATTCCAGGAGCTGCGTGCCAAGAAGACTCTTGACAAGATGAGCATGCTCAACGCGCCACATTCTATAGTCGTGAGAGATGGGGAGCAGAAGCAGATCCAGTCAGAGGAGCTTGTGAAGGACGATATCATTATACTCACAGCGGGCAATCAGATCTGTGCTGATGCCACAGTGCTCAGCGGAAGCATATCGGTAAATGAATCTCTGCTCACCGGTGAGTCCGATGAGATCAAGAAGAAATCCGGAGATAAGCTTATGTCAGGAAGCTTTGTTGTGTCAGGACAGTGCTATGCAAAGCTCGACAAAGTCGGAAATGAGTCATATATATCGAAGCTTACTGCCCAGGCGAAGGCTATGGGTGACGGCGAGCAGTCTGAGATGATCAGGTATATCAACAAGCTCGTAAAATGGGTTGGTATCATCATCATACCGGTTGGTGCAATACTGTTCTGTCAGGCATACTTTTTCAACAATGAGACATTTGGCAAGAGCGTGGTATCCATGGTTGCAGCAGTTCTCGGAATGATCCCTGAGGGCCTGTATCTCCTGACTACGGTGGCTCTTGCACTCAGCACCATAAGGCTGGCGAAGAAGCAGGTTCTTCTCCACGACATGAAGAGTATCGAGACTCTTGCCAGAGTAGACGTGCTCTGTGTGGATAAGACCGGAACCATCACGGAGCCGGGAATGCAGGTGACTGATCTGGTGATAAGCGGTGCCTGCAAGGATGAGAAGATGGACAAGAGAGCATTTGCTCATCTGCTGGCAGATTACTCAGCGGTCATAGAGGACAACAATGCTACCATGGAGGCGATCAGAGCCTACGTGGATAAGAATGAGATAAATAAGGGCAGCAGAACACTGTTGAAGACCCAGCCGTTCACATCGGCAAATAAATACAGCAAGGTATCATTTGTCGAGGGCGACTATATGCTCGGTGCTCCGGAATTCATCATGAAGGACAAATACGATGATATATCCGGTGAGATCGAGGAATACCAGAAGAAGGGTTACAGAGTCCTTTTGATGGCGGAGGCGGGAGAAGTATCTCCGATTGGATACATAGTGCTTTCAAACCCAATAAGGGAAAATGCAGAGAAGACATTTACATACTTCAAAGAACAGGGGGTTGCCATCAAGGTCATATCAGGTGATAATCCGGCCACGGTATCCGAGGTCGCAAAGCGTGCAGGCATAGACGGAGCTGATAGCTATGTGGATGCGTCAACACTGGCATCCGAGAAGGATATAGCTGAGGCTGTTGACAAGTACACTGTATTCGGAAGAGTTACACCGAAGCAGAAGCAGCTCATAGTCAGGGCACTTCAGAAGCAGAAGCACACAGTTGCCATGACCGGTGATGGTGTAAATGATATCCTCGCCATGAAGGATGCTGACTGCAGTATTGCCATGGCATCAGGAAGTGAGGCCGCGGCACAGGCGGCACAGACGGTACTTCTGGATTCCGATTTCGGACGCATGCCGTATGTGGTATTTGAGGGAAGACAGGTTGTAAACAATATACAGAGATCTGCCAGTCTTTTCCTTGTAAAGAACATATTCTCGCTGCTGATGGCGATATTCTCAGCGGTATTTGCCATCACATATCCACTGGAACCGTCGCAGATATCACTTATAAGCATGTTCACCATAGGATTGCCAGGATTCCTGCTGGCACTTGAGCCGAACAGGAACCGTATCGAGGGTAACTTCATGGCAAATGTCATGCTGAAGGCTCTGCCTGCAGGACTTACGGATGTGCTATCGGTCGGAGCTCTGGTCATCTGCGGACAGGTGTTCAACCTTCCGAGTGAGGATATTGCCACCGCATCCACGATGCTTCTGGCCGTTGTAGGATTCATGATCATCATCAAGATCAGCCATCCGTTCAACAAGATGAAGTATGGCGTACTCCTCATCAACATAGTCGGACTGCTGTTCTGTGGAATTTTCCTTGGCAGATTGTTTGCCATCGAATCGCTCTCAAGTATTTGCTTCCTGCTCATGGTGGTATTTGCATTTGCTGCAGAGTCCATGTTCAGATATCTGACGCTGTTTGTGGAGAAGCTCAGTACATTCTTTGGGGATGCG
>CAVCCL010000048.1:0-7319 GCA_963600665.1 Bifidobacterium catenulatum
CCTATCTTATATCAAATGATTTCAGAAAAAAGATAGTAAAAAAGGTAGTATATTTCGGTATTGTACTCATCCTGCTGTCCATGGTATTTCAGGCGATATATTCATCAAGTTTTGAATCGATCAAGGTTCTGTATATGGATGGATATAAGGACAGATCAGGCGGCGGAGTTATATGCGGAGGAATATTCTTTGCGATAAGGACGCTGCTCGGAGTTCCGGGTGCGTGCATAGTAATATTTATAGCTGCGGTTATCATGTTCATTCTCATAACGGAGATATCGGTTATAGACGAGATCAAACTTTTCATAGCATCTATCCGTGAGCGCAGAGAAAGCGATGATGACGAACAGTATGAAGATGAGGAGTATCAAAGTGACAGATATGACGATGGTTATTACTCACATGATGTAAATGATACTCCGGTCCGCAGAGTGAGACCGTCGATGGCAAATCTCAATGTGTACAGCAGCGATAAGTCCAAGGGTGACAGAGCCTCCGACAGGACTGCTGCAACACAGGTCAAGCCAAGGAAGACTAAGACACAGAAGGATGTACAGAGGGAGCCTGCCAGGGATTTCTTTGCCATGGAGGATGTCCACGAGCTCACTCCTGGAGATGGCGCTGTGGATATGTCCTATGATGAATTTAACAATGATATAGAGAAAATCGTCATGACCGACAGTGAGGAGATCGTCAATCCGGTTCAGATAGACAGAGAGGATCCTGTGCATAAACCGGTGCGGAAGCCTGCGCCTGTGAAGAGAAGAAAGCCGGTGGTTGTAACTCCTGAAGAACCAAAGCCGGCTGCTGTGGACAACGATATGGAGGATGCCGAGATACTTTCATTTGCTGATGAGGACGAGGATGTTCTTGCTGGAGCGATAAACGGCAATATGCATCCAGAGAGTGTGTCAGATTACAATCCGCTCTACGACTCTGCATTTGCGGAGGAGGAGAAGACGGATGCGGCGGCTCAAAGCAAAAAGAAGCAGGCGGCACAGACTGAGAGCTCGAAGCAGTATCAGGAGGGAAGAAAATATAAATTCCCAACGGCAGATCTGCTGTCACAGCCTAAAAAGACGAACAATTCCAACAGAGATGCCCATGTCAGGGAGACGGCTATTAAGCTCAAGAACACCCTTGAGACATTTGGCGTCAATGTAACGATAACAAACTATAGCTGTGGTCCTGCTGTAACCAGATTTGAGATGCAGCCGGAGCAGGGAGTCAAGGTCAGCAAGATACTGAACCTAGCAGATGACATCAAGCTAAATCTTGCGGCTGCGGATATACGTATAGAGGCACCGATACCTGGCAAGGCGGCCATTGGAATAGAGGTTCCTAACAAGGAGAACTCGATTGTCGCATTCAGAGAGCTCATAGAGTCGGATAACTTCAAGAATCTCAAGTCAAAGGTAGCATTTGCGGTTGGTAAGGATATAAGTGGACAGGTCATCGCAACGGATATTGCCAAGATGCCGCATCTTCTGATCGCCGGAGCCACAGGTTCAGGTAAATCAGTGTGTATCAATACACTTATAATGAGTATACTGTACAAAGCCACACCTGAGGAAGTAAAGCTTATCATGATAGATCCTAAGATGGTCGAGCTTGCTTGTTACAACGGCATACCACACCTTCTGATACCGGTTGTAACAGACCCGAAGAAGGCGGCAGGGGCACTCAACTGGGCTGTCATGGAGATGACCAGAAGATACCAGCTTTTTGCTGAGCACAGTGTACGTAATATACAGGGATATAATGACAAGGTTGAAAATGCCGTTATAGCGGGAGCTGATGGAGAGAAGCTGACCAAGATGCCACAGATAGTGGTCATAGTGGATGAGCTTGCAGATCTTATGATGGTTGCCCACGGCGAAGTCGAGGATGCTATAGTGAGACTTTCACAGCTTGCCAGAGCAGCCGGAATACATCTTGTCATAGCAACACAGAGACCATCGGTTGATGTCATAACTGGCCTTATAAAGGCAAATGTTCCATCGAGAATAGCATTTGCAGTTTCGTCGGGAGTTGATTCTAGAACCATACTTGATATGGTGGGAGCGGAGAAACTTCTTGGAAAGGGAGATATGCTGTTCTATCCGACAGGCTATCCTAAGCCGGTCAGAGTACAGGGCGCATTTGTGTCGGATGATGAGGTTACAGCGGTTGTTGATTTCCTCAAGAAGAACAATGGCGTGGGAACATATGATGAGGAGATATCCAAATCAATATCAGGAAATGGTGGATCAGGCGCCACAGCGATAGGTGGGGCTTCGGCCAGTGATAAGGATGAATATTTCGTGGAAGCGGGAAGATTCATTATAGAGAAAGAAAAAGCTTCGATAGGTATGCTTCAGAGAACGTTCAAGATAGGCTTTAACAGAGCCGCAAGGATCATGGATCAGCTTATGGCTGCGGGAGTAGTTGGCCCGGAGGAGGGCACAAAGGCCAGAAAGATCCTGATGACTCAGGAACAGTTCGATGAATATATAGACACTAATTTATAAAAAGCGGAGGATAAGAGCTATGATGACAGACATTGAAATTGCACAGAAGGCTGAGATGAAGCACATAAGGGAGGTTGCTGCAAAGCTTGGAATATCAGAAGATGACCTCGATCTCTATGGAAAGTACAAGGCAAAGCTCTCAGATGAGCTTATAAAGAAGGTTGAGGGCAACGAGAACGGAAAGCTTATCCTCGTTACAGCCATCAATCCAACACCTGCAGGAGAGGGAAAGACAACCATCACTGTAGGACTCGGTGAGGCTATGGGACAGCTTGGCAAGAAGGCGGTTATCGCACTTCGTGAGCCATCACTTGGACCATGCTTTGGAATCAAAGGTGGTGCAGCCGGCGGCGGATATGCACAGGTAGTACCTATGGAGGATCTTAACCTCCACTTTACAGGAGATTTTCACGCTATAACATCTGCGAACAATCTCCTTGCAGCCATGATGGATAACCATATCCAGCAGGGAAATGCACTTAGAATAGATGTGAATAGAATAGTGTTCAAGAGATGTATGGATATGAACGACAGAGTTCTGAGACACACAGTTGTCGGACTTGGAAAGCGTGTTGACGGAGTACCTAGAGAGGACGGATTTGTCATCACAGTTGCATCAGAGATCATGGCTATCCTCTGCCTTGCAAGTGACATGAAGGATCTTCAGGAGAGACTCGGAAGAATAATCGTTGCATACAACATGGATAATGAGCCTGTGACAGCAGCGGATCTCAAGGCTGTAGGAGCTATGGCAGCACTCTTAAAGGATGCGATCAAGCCAAACCTTATCCAGACACTTGAGCATACACCTGCGATCGTACACGGCGGACCATTTGCAAATATAGCACATGGATGTAACAGTGTAATGGCCACAAAGACAGCATTAAAGCTTGCAGATTACGTAATAACAGAAGCTGGATTTGGCGCGGATCTCGGAGCAGAGAAGTTCTTTGATATCAAGTGCCGTATGAACAACCTTAAGCCGGATGCGGTGGTTCTGGTTGCTACAGTAAGAGCACTCAAGTACAATGGCGGAGTTGCAAAGGCTGATCTCGGAGAGGAGAATCTCGACGCACTTAAGGCTGGTATAGTAAACCTTGAGAAGCATATTGAGAACCTTCAGAAGTACGGTGTTCCTGTTGTTGTTACACTGAACAGATTTGTCACAGACAGCCAGGCAGAGCTTGATTTTGTCAAGAAGTTCTGCGAGGACAGAGACTGTGATTTTGCTCTTGCAAATGTATGGGAGCAGGGCGGCAAGGGTGGTATAGACCTTGCAAATGCAGTGCTCAACACACTGGAGAACAAGAAGAGCAACTTCAAGGTGCTCTACGATGACAGCCTTTCAATAAAGGATAAGATAAATTGTATCGCTACAGAGATATATGGCGCGGATGGTGTTACATACAGCGCAGAGGCCAGCAAGGCCATCGCCAAGATCGAGGAGATGGGCTTTGGTAACTTCCCTGTATGTATGGCTAAGAACCAGTATTCTCTGTCAGATGATCCAAAGAAGCTTGGAAGACCTACAGGATTTGATATAAATATCCGTGAGGTATATGTAAGTGCAGGAGCAGGATTTGTGGTAGCCATAACAGGAACGATCATGACTATGCCTGGACTTCCAAAGTCCCCTGCTGCAGAGAGGATTTATGTTGATGATGACGGCAAGATCGTCGGATTATTCTAGGAGGACAGATGAATGTATAAGCTTATAGATGGTAAGGTTATATCAAAACAGATAAAGGATGAACTCAAGGAGAAGGTTGCAGGACTCAAGGCTGAGGGTGTAGAGATATGTCTTGCGGTTATCCAGGTCGGCAATGATCCTGCTTCATCAGTATATGTTGGCAACAAGAAGAAGGCATGTGAGTATATAGGAATAGGTTCACTGTCATACGAGCTCCCAGAGAAGACAACAGAGGAGGAGCTTCTTGCACTTATAGAGAAGCTCAACGCTGACGACAAGGTGAACGGAATTCTTGTACAGCTCCCACTTCCAAAGCATATAGATGAGGATAAGGTCATAAAGACCATATCTCCAAAGAAGGATGTGGATGGCTTCCATCCGATGAGTGTTGGTGCGCTCAGCATAGGACAGCCGGGGTTTGTGTCATGTACACCGGCCGGAGTTATCCAGCTCATCAAGAGATCAGGAATAGATATAGAAGGCAAGGAGTGCGTCGTACTCGGCAGAAGCAATATAGTAGGCAAGCCTATGAGCATGCTGCTGCTCCGCGAGAATGGAACCGTAACCGTATGCCATTCCAGAACAAAGAATCTCAAGGAAGTGTGCAGACGTGCTGATATACTCGTGGTCGCAATAGGAAAGCCAAAGATGATCGATGCATCTTACATCAAGGAAGGTGCAACGGTTATAGATGTGGGAATCCACAGGGATGAGAACAACAAGCTCTGCGGTGATGTAGATTTTGAATCAGCCAAGGAAGTTGCCGGAGCCATAACTCCTGTACCTGGCGGAGTCGGCCCTATGACCATAGCCATGCTCATGTCAAACTGCGTGGAATCAATAAATATAAACTAAGAACAAGTGCGAAATTATTGGAGAACAGATGAAAGTATTACTCATATCACTAGGCTGTGATAAAAATCTGGTGGACAGCGAGGTCATGCTCGGATTGCTGAACAAAGCCGGACACCAGCTTACAAATGATGAGACAGAGGCAGATGTAGTAGTTGTAAATACCTGTGCGTTCATCAGCGATGCGAAAGAGGAGAGCATCAACACCATCATCGAGATGGGAGAACTGAAGAAAACCGGAAAGCTCAAAAAGCTTATCGTTGCGGGATGCCTGTCCCAGAGATATAAGGATGAGATAATGAAGGAGCTTCCGGAGATAGATGTCATTATCGGTGCAACCAATTATGATAAGATAGTTGAGGCCATAGGAACTGACGAGGAGTCGATCGTAGATGATATAAATTATACTCCAAGGCCGATTGCCGAGAGAATAGTAACGACAAATGCATCTATGGCGTATTTTAAGATAGCAGAAGGTTGTAATAAGCTGTGTACTTATTGTATAATACCTCACATACGAGGCAGATACAGAAGCATGCCGATGGACAGCCTGATCGCATCCGCTGAAAAGCTTGCGTCTGATGGTATAAAGGAGCTTGTCCTTGTGGCACAGGAGATTACGCTGTACGGAGTTGATCTGTATGGTGAGAAGAAGCTTCCAGAGCTTCTCACAAAACTCAGTGAGATAGAAGGCATAGAGTGGATAAGACTTCTGTACTGTTATCCGGAGGAGATAACAGATGAACTAATAGAGGTTATTGCCACGAATCCGAAGATCTGCCATTATGTCGATATACCTATCCAGCATTCTGAGAATGCGATACTTAAGAGAATGGGCAGACGAACCAGCAGAGATGACATTGTGGAGCTTGTAGGCAGGCTCAGGGCAGCCATGCCGGATATAGCTATCAGAACCACGCTCATATCTGGTTTCCCGGGTGAGACACAGGAACTGCACGATGGTCTTGTAGACTTTGTGGATGAGTGCGAGTTTGACAGGCTTGGAGTATTCACTTATTCGCCTGAGGAGGGCACTCCGGCTGCGGAGTACGAGGATCAGGTGGATGGAGAGCTGGCTGCAAAGTGGCGCGATGAGATCATGGAGCTTCAGCAGGAGATATCCTATGAGAAGAACCAGCAGATGGTCGGAACCACCCAGAAGGTTCTCATTGAGGGATATCTGGTCGACGATGATGTATATGTGGGAAGAACCTACAGAGATGCTCCGGGGGTTGACGGAATAGTGTTCGTCAGCGCACCATATGAATTGATATCCGGTTCATTTGTGGATGTGAAGATAACCGAGGCAAATGAATATGACTTGACAGGAGTGATAGTAGAATGAATTTACCAAACAAATTGACAATACTAAGAGCTATAATGATTCCATTCTTTCTCGTGTTTTTATACATGTCACCGGGATGGTCAAAATGGGTGGCACTTGGAATATTCATAGCAGCATCACTTACAGATATGCTTGACGGAAAGATTGCAAGAAAATACAATCTGGTCACCAACTTTGGAAAATTCATGGATCCTCTGGCAGATAAGCTGCTGGTATGTTCGGCACTCATAGCACTGTCGGATCTGAACAGGATCCCGGCATGGATCGTTATAGTGATCATAGCACGTGATTTCATAATAAGCGGATTCAGACTTATTGCGGCAGAAAAGGGGATTGTTATTGCTGCCGGATGGTGGGGAAAGATCAAGACAACGGTTCAGATGATCATGGTAGGATTTCTGATTGCTGATCTCAAGGTGTTCTACATCTTTGATCAGGTTCTCATCTACCTTGCACTTGCACTGACACTTATATCTCTTGGAGATTATCTGTATCACAACAGAGAAGTTCTCAAGGACTAAAACAGTAAAAAATAAAACAGATTTTATAATTCAACGGGGAATTTGGGGTATACTTTTGTTTGAGGGTATATTTTACACAGATTCCCTGTTTTATTTTGAAAAAATAATTGCTTACAACGCCGATAAACCTTTGGTGGTTTTTTCGATTTTACTTGAAATATGACGACAAAGGCTTTACAATTATACTCGGCGAAAATTGGACTATATATAGTCCTAAAATAAATTAAACGGAGGGCTAAAAATGAGCAACACACCAAGCTTGTCAGCAAGTGACAGAATTTCAATGTTACTTGATGACTCAAGTTTTGTTGAAATCGGCGCATATGTAACTGCTAGAAATACAGATTTCAACATTCAGGACAAGGATACTCCAAAAGACGGCGTAATAACCGGTTATGGAG
>CAVCCL010000049.1:0-8005 GCA_963600665.1 Bifidobacterium catenulatum
GTATGTGTCAGCTAAAACGAAAAAATAATACAGAATGTAATAGCAAGAAGCAAATATCTGACGCGGACAAAGGGTGTTTCGGAGACAATCTGAAAAGAGGCATATATTGCCGGCCCGATAATTAATTATAGAAGAGAAGGAGGCAGATGTCATGAATACAGACATCTGCGAAAGAAGAGTGTATGAGTAAAGATACTAACAACGGCGATAGAGAAAAGTTCGCCTCCAGACTTGGATTCATCCTTGTATCGGCGGGATGTGCCATAGGCCTGGGAAATGTATGGAAATTCCCGTATATATGTGGACAGAACGGTGGAGCGATATTTATCGTGATATATCTGCTGTGTCTGCTGCTTCTGGGATATCCGATCCTGACCTGTGAGTTTGCGATAGGCCGAGGCAGCGGCAAGAGCGTGGGTTCGGCACTTAAAGAGCTTGCACCGAAGGGCGGCAACTGGCATAAATTCAGTTGGTATGCCTACGCTGGCAACTATCTGCTGATGATGTTCTACACCATGGTTGCGGGCTGGATGATCTACTATGTGTACGTCATGGGTTCAGGGCAGCTTCATGGGCAGTCTGTAGAAGTAATAGAAGACAAATTTTCAGGCATGCTCGCATCACCGGGGCTCATGGTGGTCATTACACTTGCAGTCATCGTGTGCTGTATAGGAATATGTTCACTTGGTCTCCAGAACGGAGTGGAGAGAGTGACAAAGGTCATGATGCTTGCGCTCATCGTACTGATGATAGTCATGGCGGTGAACTCACTCATGCTCTCAGGTAACGAGGAGGGACTTAAGTTCTATCTCGTCCCAAGCATTGAGCGTGCAAATGCAAGAGGCTGGGGCAATGTATTATTTGACGCAATGACCCAGGCGTTCTTCACACTCAGTGTAGGTATGGGTTCCATGGAGATATTCGGAAGCTATATAGGTAAGGAGAGAAAATTGTCCGGAGAGGCGAAGAGCGTTATGTACCTTGATACATTTGTGGCGCTTATGGCCGGTGTCATCATCCTGCCGGCATGCTTTGCGTATGGAATCAGCCCGGACAAGGGACCATCACTCCTGTTCATGACTCTGCCAAATGTGTTCAATCACATGCCGGGCGGAAGAGTGTGGGGAATACTGTTCTTCATATTCATGTCATTTGCAGCGCTGTCCACGGTCATAGCGGTGTTCGAGAATATCATATCGATAAGTATAGACATGTTCGGATGGGAGAGAAAGAAGTCGCTGATCATCAACCTGATCGGAATATCGGTGCTGTCCATGCCGGCTGTGCTGGGATTCAACGTGCTCTCAGGCATCACACCGATGGGAGAAGGCACAAATATCATGGATCTTGAGGATTTCCTTGTATCGGGCAATATCCTTCCACTTGGTTCGCTACTGTTCGTCCTGTTCTGTACAAGAAAGAATGGCTGGGGCTTTGAGAACTTTGTCGCTGAGGCAGACACAGGTATCGGCAAGCCGTTTCCGCAGTATCTCAGAAAGTACATGTCATATGTGCTGCCACTTATAATCGTGGTTATATATTTCAAGGGATACTACGACACATTTGCGCCGAAGGGAACAAAGCTGCTTTGCATCTGGATGGGAGTTGCGGCATTGTTTGTGCTCTTCATAGGATATCTGGCGTTTGGACGTGGACGGAGCAGACGAACTGAGACAAAGAAATAATTGTGTTAGGGGATTCCTCATAAAAATTTTATGGATTTAACTCAGACTCATTGTTTTATGAGACAAAAAGTGATAATATATAAGTACCAACAGTAAGTCCTTCGATAGTGCGTTTATCTATGTAAGTGTTCTGTGTGAGCATCGCTCGGAGGCAATTGGTTTTAAAAATACTTCAAAAAGGGATTGAAACCGCGATATGGATCGCAAGGTTCAATCCCTTTTGATTTATGCGAACAACGAGCAAAAGTCCGTGCATGCACGGACTTTTAGCTATTATTTCAATAACTATGGTTTAGTATGTCGAAATATATAATGAGATATGATATACTGTTGTAGTTGCCACCCCTAGATGGGCACAGAAAGGGGGATAGAGCATGATAGATATTATATCTTCTTTTGTTATTTCTATTGTGGCGGGTATAGTGGCTTACTATATTTGCAAGTGGCTGGATAGAGATAAGTAGCGTGGTGATCAGCCCAAGGAATACGTCGCCTTGCCCAAAAGACGGAGAAAACCCCAGAGGTCGCACCCTCTGGGGTTTTCGTCAGCTTAGTGTATAGAGCTGATAGAAATATCTTCTTTGATTTCTGTGGCAATTATATCATATGCAAAATGAAAAAACAATATACATACTAAAAATACAATATATTAAGAACAGAAATTTTAATAATTAATTTATGTCAGCTCGTAAACACCCTTAAGTATCCCAAGTTCCCTCATAAGCTCCAGCTCCTCCGTATAGTGTCCTGTCTGCAAATGTGAATAGAACAGATTGGAGAATACGTCCGCTATCTGTACAAATTTGTTGCAGGCCGAGTCGAAGTAGCTGACTGAGAAATTCCCTGCGACCTGGCCTGACAGTGACAGCTCGGTGTTCAGGTAATTCTCAAGAAATGATTTGTTCTCCACCCGCTCATTCCTCTCGTCAAGCTGCAGAAAGCAGTCCTCGTCAGGCAGATAGCCGTTCTGTATGAAGTAGAGCAGTGCTGACTTTATGGAGAAGTTGAACGTTCTGGAGATATTGTCGAAGAAGCGGTTCGGCAGACTTTCATTCTTCATCATGATATAGTACACATCAAAGTGGTGCTTCCTTGAAAAGTAATCCACAAATATGTGCTTCATGTCCCTGTCAAACTGTGCGCCTTTGAGTTCACGGAATTTGCCGTCCCGGAACATTCTTCCGCCGTGCTTGGTGATCTTGCCGGTCATGTCATCGACTTTGTCACTGTCCAGATCAAGAAGCATCTCATAGTTGGATGAAATGAATCTCTTGTAGGCACGTTCAAGGGCGACGGGATCGAGAACATGGATCATAGACACCACGAAATACTGGTCATTTGTGGCATATTTATTGATAGATCCTGATTCGTCTATGTAAATGTTCACTATTCCCGCCTCCTTGTATAATCTGAATCGCCACTGATGCAAGTCGTCAGGCTGGCGGTTCCTTTTCAAAAAATTAGTCCACTGACACAAGCTCGATCTTGAAGTTAAGCTCCTTGCCGGCCATCTCATGGTTTGCGTCAAATGTGATGGACTCATCGTCCTTCTCAATGACCTTTACAAGGAACTGCTGTCCCATGGAATTGGCAAGGTATACCTGATTGCCGACCTCAAGATTCTCAGCGCCTGGCATATCTGCAAGAGGAGCCTTGATGATGGCCTCCGGGTCAGGCATTCCGTACGCGTCCTCAGGACGAAGATGTACGTCGATGATATCGCCAACGTTCATGCCCTCAACTGCCTGATCAAATCCAGGGATCATCTGGCCTGCACCGCAAACGAACTCGATAGGCTCGCCTCTGTCATATGAAGAATCGAACTTTGTTCCGTCGTTGAATGTTCCTGTGTAGTGAACCTTACAGGTTCTTCCTGTGTTACTCATAAATATTTGTCCTCCAATTTGGGTAATATGTCATTAATTGTAACATGAAATAGTGGTAATGGGTATAGGAAAAATTATGGCGTTCCAACCTCGATAAGATTGCCGTCAGGATCATAGAATCTGATGACTTTTTGTCCCCATGAATGAGTCATGAGACGATTTACATATTCAATGTCGTATGGCGAATCATCAAGTTTTTGTGCAAACTCCTCGATATTATTTTCTTCAAAATATAACTCCGAAGCGTTGTTATGTGGAATTACAAGATTTTCAATGAATTCAGCCCAAATAGTTGCATCCTGAAGGACCAGCCCTCCCGTCAGGATCACATTTCCCTCGTTGTCCAAGATAACCTCAAGTCCGAAGATATCTTTATAGAATTTTTTTGATCGTTCAATGTCATTTACAACGATCAGTACATTTTTTAATTGCATATTGGTATTCTCCCAAGTGTATAATATAAATTGGTTTCTGATGTTTAGTTTACCAAATGGTTTGCGAACAGTCTACATAATATATGGTAAAATTAGAAAAATCTATTTATTGATTGCAGCGGCAGCGTATTGTGTAGTTTGTAGCAGCAATGTATTGTGCAGTCGGTGAGGATAGAGTAAACTGAAACCAGTTTAGAATGAATGGAGATAAATTATGTTGAAATTAGGATGTCATGTAGGTATGTCGGGCAAGGATATGATGCTGGGCTCAGTGAAGGATGCTGTAGCATTTGGCGCAAATACATTTATGCTTTACACAGGCGCACCACAGAATACAAGACGCAAAGATATATCGGAGCTTAGGATACAGGAGGCACATGAACTCATGGCACAGCACGGCATAGAGGAGTTCGTGGTCCATGCGCCGTATATAATCAATCTTGCAAATACTGTAAATCCCGCGACTTATGAGATTGCAGTGGAATTTCTTGCAAAGGAGATTGACAGGGCGGCAGCGATGGGATCACAGACCATAGTCCTTCATCCGGGCTCACATGTAGGAGAGGGCGTGGACAAGGGAATTGCAAGCATAGTAAAGGGCCTGAATGAAGTCCTGACCGCGGACACTGCATGCCACATAGCTCTGGAGACCATGGCGGGAAAGGGCAGTGAGATCGGAAGAAACTTTGAGGAGCTTGCGCAAATCTATGATGGCGTGAATTACAATGATAAGCTCCGAGTATGCTTTGACACTTGCCACACCAGCGATGCGGGCTACGACATAATACACGATTTCGATGGAGTCATGGAGAAGTTCGACAGGCTTATCGGCAAGGATCAGATAGCAGTATTCCATATGAACGATAGTAAGAACGAGCCGGGAGCCGCAAAGGACAGGCATGAGAACTTTGGATTTGGCAAGATCGGCTTTGAGCCACTCATGTACATCATGAACCACCCGGACTTCATGGAAGTACCAAAGATCCTGGAATCCCCATACATAAAAGACACGGAAAACAGCAAGAAAAGCTACGAGCCATTCAAAAGAGAGATAGCCATGATCCGAAAAGGAGAATTCAATCCTGAGATGAGGGAGAAAGTGGTGGAAGATAACAGATAAAAAAGGAGTTCTACTCAGTAGAACTCCCTGAATGTTTTCTTTCGGCATCTCTGCCTATCCGGGTTTTGGTAAACAAACAACCCTTATAAAGCTCAGCCATGCACTGTTTCCCGGAACATCACACGCATCATCACTCTACAGCCTGCTACGACTATTAAGTTTACGTCAGTCTGATAGGCAACTCCTGTCACCTGCATAACAGCGCTTTCGCCCCGTTTCTATTATCCATTATAAGCTGAGCTACAATAAAAACAATGAACTATCAGTTTACTCTTGAAACAATGTATTCAATAATTATAAATTCCGTAGTAGGTACACTAATGTTTAGCAAAAACATAGGTGATAAGCTCTTAATCTGCGTCAAAAAAAATATATAATAGAAGAGATGTAATCTTATGTTTGGCTGGAACACAGGTAATTGGTCTGCTCCGTCTACAAACTATATTAAAGGCAGGTCACTATATCTGTAATCCCATCGGTAGTGAAGACTGCCGAGCTTCAGGATTTTCCTGCCGAGCTGAAGACCGCAACGCCCTTATCGCGGTCGTAAGCGAGTGCAAATGGAAAATTCTGAAGCGACAGCAGTCGAACGTGATGGGATTACAGATATAGTGACCTGCTTTTTCAATACCTGCAAACGGAGCAGACCAATTACCGTCCGTTCCTTACTCCTCCGGATGCTCTGTCAGCCAATGCTCAATAACCTGCGCATCAGAATGACACTGCACAAAAGTTCCGTTGATTCTCTGGGTACTCTCAATACCCTTTCCTGTCGTGATGACAAGCTCGCCAGGCTGAGCCTCGTCAAGGGCTCTTGTGAGAGCCTGCTCCCTGTCAACGATTATATAGCAAGGCTTTGTGATGTACTGTTTGATCTCCTTGCAGATCTCCTCGCAGGACTCAAAGCCCGGATCCTCCATGGTGAGAACAACCTTGTCTGCGTACTGCTCGGCAAGTCTTCCCATGTCCTCACGGCGCTTCTTGTAACGCTCGCCGCCACAGCCGAATACTACAGTGATCGACTTTGGCTTCATAGTCTTTTTCACCATCTGATACAGTCTGTACATGCTTATATAGTTGTGGGCATAGTCGATCATAAAAGTACGATCCTTCCAGTGATAGATCTGGAGTCTTCCCGGAACATATACATCTCTGATGCTGCTTCTGATCTGATCATTTGGAATGTCGATGAGCAGAGCAGAGATGATGGCTGCAACGATGTTCTCCACGTTGTAATCGCCGATCAGGTTGGTGTTGTACGCTCTGTTCTCGCCTCCGTATATCAGCTCAAAGTAGCTGTTATGGTCTGTGAGTTCCTCATTGTGGATGCATGCGAATTCAGTGTCCTTCTCAAAGAAATCATCCTCCCTTGACATGAGCTTTTCCACGGATTCCTTGCTTCCGTATACAACAACGTGCTTGTCCCTTACTTCATTATATATAGTCTCAAAATATCTTGTGTCACTGTACAGCACAACGTTGTCACACTGCTTCAGGAAAGATACCTTACATCCGAGATAGTCCTCCATGGATGCATGCTCTGTCGGGCTGATGTGATCGTAGTCGATATTGGTAAATACTCCGACCTTGTAGTGCTCTCCGTAGATACGGTTCATCTTCATGGCCTGGGAAGAAACTTCCATTATACAGTGTGTACAGCCTTCATTTACTGCCATGTCGAAGTATGTCTGGAGCTCTATTGGCTCAGGTGTGGTGAGAGTCGTCTCAAAAACCTTTGTTCCCACATCGATCTCATGGGTCGAGAATGCGGAGCATCTGTTGTCAGTGTATTTGTCCAGTATATCCTTCATGACAAATGTAACTGTGGTCTTTCCCTTTGTTCCGGTGATTCCAACCTTGGTCATGTTATCACCAGGATTGCCGAAGAACCATCTGGCAGCAAGAGCCATGGCCTTTCTTATATCATTTACGATAATATAAGGAATGTCCACGTCGTCGTACTTCTGCTGTGACAAATATACGATGGCACCCTGTGCGATGGCTGATTTCAGGTAATCTTCCTTGAATGATGCGCCCTTGCACACGAAGAATGTACCTGGAACCACATCCTTGGAATTGATGGTTATATGGGAAGGAGTGATGTCTCTGCAATCCTCCGAATATTCAGTTATAAGATCCTGCTTGCTTAAAATATCCAATAAAGTTGTAAATTGTAAATTCTCTTTCATACTTTTCCCCTTGGAATGTGTCTTTTATTGTATTTGTACGGACTATGATCCGCACGACTAAATGTATCACTTATTATGCTTTCTATAAATAATTATGTCAAATAGAAAATACTCTGATCAGTTCTGATGTGTGAGATCATCGGGCTCGTAGTCCTGAAGCTCTGCCAGATATCCGCGCTCTTTCAGCTTCTCCTGGATGAGATCAAGGGTATCTGTGCTGTCCGCGATGATGGTGTGATAGTGGTAGTCCGAGGTGATCTTCTTGAGATAGCTGGACCTGCCGCTCTTCAGGTCTGCCAGATATCTGTCAACATCGATCCTTGAACGGAGATTCAGGTCGCCTTTGATGACTCCGTAGATATGATGGTACACGAATACGTCCTTTACAGTTCCGCCGCAGTCAACAAAAAGGCGCAGCTCGTCAGCGGATTCCTCATCGGTGTGATGAACCTTGAACACGCGCTGGACCTGCTTCTGTTGTTCCACTATATAACCTCTGTTGGTGGATATGATATTAGTTCCACCTTCACGGAGCAGTGCGATGTCCTGAACGATGACCTGACGGCTCACATTAAGCTTTGATGCCAGTGCGCTGCCCGGAACAGGTTCATTGCTGTCTGTTATTATTTTGATGATCTGTTCTCTTCGTTCTTTTCCCTTCATATTTATCTCCATTTGCATACAAATATAT
>CAVCCL010000049.1:8015-23715 GCA_963600665.1 Bifidobacterium catenulatum
AATATATCCCAGTTGGCATAGCCGTGACTATTATATCATATCGCCGAATATTATAGCACTTAAATTGTCGAAATGCGAAGCATTTTGCCACGGCATTGATAACTTCTATCATATGCATAAACTTGTGTTGACAAAGTGCGTCTGTTAAATTAAATTGTAGTCGCAATTTAATAAAGAAAAAATAATCTAAAGAAGAAGTTATATGAATAGAGTATAAACAGAATACATATTATAAAGAGGTGAAGAAATGGCTGAGTTCATAACATTATTTATACCATTTGCCGGAACCACACTGGGAGCGGCCATGGTTTTTCTTATGAAAGATAAAATATCTCCGCTTGTGGAGAAGGCACTCCTTGGATTTGCAGCGGGGGTCATGATAGCAGCATCCATATGGTCACTGCTCATACCGTCCATAGATATGGCAAAGGCACAGGGAAAGATTGCGTGGATGCCGGCGCTTGTCGGATTCGCGCTTGGAATAGTGTTCCTGCTGGTGCTCGATACCGTGATACCTCACCTTCATCTGGAGAGTGACAAGCCGGAGGGAGTCAAGTCAAAACTGAAGAAGACGACCATGATGATATTTGCAGTTACACTTCACAATATCCCCGAGGGTATGGCGGTGGGCGTTGTGTACGCCGGTGCTGCCATGGGCAATATGGGTGTGTCCATCACTGGTGCATTTGCACTGTCCATAGGAATTGCCATACAGAATTTCCCGGAGGGAGCCATCGTGTCCATGCCGCTGGTCGGAGAGGGCATGAGCAAGAAGAAGGCATTTCTGTATGGAACGCTGTCCGGAGCTGTGGAGCCGGTCGGAGGATTCCTCACGGCGCTGCTGGCTGCCCAGGTCACACCATTTCTCCCGTATTTCCTTGCATTTGCGGCGGGAGCCATGCTCTATGTGGTCATAGAGGAACTCATACCCGAATCACAGGCGGGGGAGCATACCAATATAGGAACCATCGGTGCGGCGGTGGGATTTGCACTTATGATGGTGCTGGATGTGGCACTCGGATAATGACGAAAAATGCTAAATGAGAAAATATGAACAACTACTCATGTTGATTTTGAAAGAAAGTTAGCTTAAACTAACATCGTAAATCATGTGAGCTCCTGTGCCCTCTGTAAACTGCTGAATCGGAGGGACAGCAGGGGTTATACTCGCGAAAGGAGAAATATAAAAATGATGAATTATCTTGAGATCGAAAAGGTAATAGGAAGAGAGATCCTTGATTCAAGAGGAAATCCAACAGTTGAGGCAGAGGTGTATCTGGCAGATGGAACAGTAGGTCGTGGTGCAGCACCAAGTGGAGCTTCCACAGGTGAGTTTGAGGCACTTGAGCTTCGTGACGGAGACAAGTCAAGATACCTCGGCAAGGGTGTCCAGAAGGCAGTAGAGAATATAAATACAACTATAAATGACGTACTTACAGGAATGGATGCGTCTGATATATATGCAGTAGATGCAGCTATGATCAAGGCTGATGGAACAAAGGACAAGTCAAACCTTGGAGCAAATGCTATTCTTGCAGTTTCAATCGCAGCAGCAAGAGCAGCTTCAATCTCACTTGACATTCCTCTTTACAGATTCCTCGGTGGAATCTCAGGAAACAAGCTTCCAGTTCCAATGATGAACATCGTAAACGGTGGATGTCATGCTCTGTCATCAGGACTTGACGTTCAGGAGTTCATGATCATGCCAGTTGGCGCTCCATCATTCAAGGAGTGTCTGAGATGGTGTGCAGAGGTATTCCATGCACTTGCAGGAATCCTTAAGGAGAGAGGCCTTGCTACATCAGTAGGTGATGAGGGTGGATTTGCTCCAGCACTTAAGTCTGACGAGGAGGCTATCGAGACAATTCTTGAGGCTGTCAAGAAGGCTGGATATGAGCCAGGTAAGGACTTCAAGATCGCTATGGACGCTGCTTCATCAGAGTGGAAGAGCGAGAAGGGCAAGGGCTGGTACAAGCTTCCAAAGGCTGGAACAGAGTATACAGCAGAGCAGCTCATCGAGCACTGGGCAAAGCTTGTTGAGAAGTATCCTATCATCTCAATCGAGGATGGTCTCGATGAGGAGGATTGGGAAGGATGGCAGAAGCTCACAGCAAGACTTGGCGACAAGGTTCAGCTTGTTGGTGATGATCTGTTCGTTACAAATACAGAGAGACTTGCAAAGGGTATCGAGATGGGATGCGCAAACTGTATCCTTATCAAGCTCAACCAGATCGGTTCAGTATCAGAGACACTTGAGGCTATCAAGATGGCTCACAAGGCTGGATACACAGCAATTTCATCACACAGATCAGGTGAGACAGCAGATACAACTATCGCAGATCTCGCAGTAGCACTCAACACATGCCAGATCAAGACAGGTGCTCCTTCAAGATCAGAGAGAGTTGCAAAGTACAACCAGCTCCTCAGAATCGAAGAGCAGCTTGGCGACTCAGCAGTATATCCTGGAATCAAGGCTTTCAACGTAAAGCAGTAAGGCAGATATACTTGATACAGTAATCATTTGCTTGATTATATAGATAGTATAGAGAATATAGGATGTTATACATGGATGCTGCAAGGGCGTAGCATGTTATGTATATAACATATATAATATTAGCCATACGAAGGCATCCCCACTGATGAGATCATCGGCGGGGGTGCTTTTTTTAGTGTTTCTTGAGAGAAAAGTGCATAAAATTTTCGCCTTTTTGAAAAATAACGAGCAAAAGATAAAATAACTGAATTTATTGTAGCTTTTATGGAGATAAAGACGAAAAAGATAAAAATTTGTATCGAAATATCATTAACTATTTCAAAAAGATAAAAACAGGATGTTACAAATGCGATGCAATATGGCGGCAAACAAGGAAACCGATAGCAGAGATTATTAGTTAAAAAATTGCCTAAAATTCCCTCGATATTATGTGTGTATTTTAACATTAAAAATATGGAATCACTTGACAGATAGTGTTAAACTATACATAGGCTTATCGGGAGGTAGGAATCATGGCTTCAAAAAGAGATTATTATGAAGTTCTCGGCGTATCAAAGACAGCCACAGACGCTGAGATAAAAAGAGCATATAGAACCCTGGCGAAGAAATACCACCCGGACACGAATCCTGGCGATGCGTTGGCTGCTGAGAAGTTTAAGGAGGCCTCTGAGGCCTACGCAGTACTGTCTGACGCCGAGAAGAGGAAGATGTATGATCAGTTTGGAATGGCTGCATTCGATGGCTCCGGCGGAGCTGCCGGTGGTGATCCATTCGGAGGCGGAGGTTTCCACTTTGAGGGTGGGGACTTCGGTGATATGTTTGGCGATATATTTGGCTCGTTCTTTGGCGGCGGTGGCCGCTCACAGAGAGGCGGATTTGGCGGATTCGGTCAGGGAAGCTTCAATGCGCGGGGCAGAGATATGGAGGCAAGCGTCACGATAGATTTTGATGATGCAGTATACGGCTGCGACAAGACTCTGTCGTTCAATGATGGACGTGGAGGAAGCTCCCAGTTCACTGTACACATTCCGGCGGGTATAGACAACGGCGGTGTGATAAGACTGGCTGGCAAGGGATATCCCGGAACCGGCAAGGGACAGCCCGGAGATATGCTGCTGAAGGTCAATGTAAGAGACAAGGCAGGTTATGAGAGAAAGGGTCTGGATATATACACCACGGCTCTTGTACCATTTGACACGGCAGTTCTTGGTGGAGAGATATTGGTCCACACCATGTTCGGCGACGTGAAGTGCAAGATAGCACCTGGTACACAGTCGGGAAGCAAGATAAGGCTTCGTGGCAAAGGTGTTCAGGCAAGGGGTGGCAATACCCATGGAGATCACTATGTGACCGTGAGAATTGCAGTTCCAAGGAACATTTCACCAGAGGCACAGGAAGCACTTAAGAAGTTCACAGAGCTTGTGAACAAAGGCTGATGATATATGAAAAAATCAGGGCAGTAAGCTCATTTACAAAGCTTACCGCCCTGATTTTGTATATAACACAAAATTACATATGTAAGCTACTTAAAACAATTGATTTTTTGCAGCTTTTTTATGTAATATAACGATGATCGTAATAAATGTTTTGCGTGAGGAAGACAGGACAAATATCTGAAAATGATTAACCGGTTTATGTAAACCAGGGCAAAGATTTAGAGGTAAACATGTTACTAGACAAAGATATACGAGAACCCTTGTTTGATTTCCTTGAGGAGCGGTACGGCAAGGTCCGTATTCTTGAGGAGAAGACCGTCGGAAATTCCCGTGCGGATGTGGTGATGGTCATTCCAGACAAGATAGTGGGAATCGAGATAAAAAGCGATGCAGATACATACACGCGGCTTGAGAGACAGGTAGCGGACTATGATCTGTATTTTGATCAGAATATCGTTGTGGTTGGAAGTACACATGCAGGTCATGTGGCTGAGCATGTGCCGGACTACTGGGGAATTGTGTCCGTGGAGGAATATGATACAGGCGGAACGGCAGATTTGGACATGGGCGGCGAAGTGGCAGGAGAAGACGGCAGCGATTCATCAGATAAAAAGCCGCATAATATTGATTTTTATGTGGTGCGTGAGATGCAGCCCAATCCGAAGGCTGATCTTCTTCGTACCATCCGTGTGCTGTGGAGACCAGAGCTTTCTCAGATTCAGGAGAAATATAACCTGCCTATGTATAAGGGCAAGAGCAAGGATTTTGTCAGAACTCTTATAGTGGACAGACTTCCGGCGGAGATCGTGCACCACGAGATCAGTGAGATACTGTTCGAGAGGGATTATGCAGCTATGATCGAGCAGATACAGGAGTTCCGCAAAGCCCAGGCGGCAAAGCGCGGGAAGACGGTAAGGAAGAAGAAAAAGAGATATAGAAGAAAAAAGAGAGATGCATAGTAAGAGATGACCTATGAATCTGACAATACAATGAGTGAAAATATCAGATCGCGCAGACCCGATGATAATCATAGATATGATAGGCTGGGCAGGATGATGCGGGCATCAGAGATTGTGACAAATAAAATTTATAAAATGAGGTGACAGAATGGTAAAGAAATATACATACGGAAAGCCTTTTCAGACAGAATCAGTAGTGGTGGATACCCCGGCGGAAAGTGGACATCCGGCATATGGCAGCATAGATCTGACATCCGGATTTTCATATACATTTGGACTCGGGGACAGTGATATAGTGTACGGCCTCGGCGAGGCAAACCGCGGGATCAACAAGAGGGGCTACAAGTACATAAGCAATAATACAGACATTCCGCATCATCACGAGGATGTGTACTCACTGTATGCATCACACAACTTTATTATAGTTTCGGGTGCACAGACATTTGGTCTGTATTTTGATTATCCGTCTACGATCACATTTGATGTGGGATACACGAAGTGCGATGAACTGCACATATTCTGTGACAATGCGGACCTGGATCTCTATGTGATAACCGGAGACAGTCCATATGACATCACGAAGCAGTTCAGGAAGATGATAGGCAGAAGCTACATTCCGCCAAAGTTTGCATTTGGCTTTGGACAGAGCCGCTGGGGCTACAAGACACCGGAGGACTTTGAGACGGTGGCGAGAAAATACAGAGAGAATCACATACCGATCGATATGGTATACATGGATATAGACTACATGGACAGCTACAAGGACTTCACTATAAATGACGACTTTGGAGATTTTGCGGCATACGTGGAGAAGCTGAAGAAGGATAATATACGGCTTATTCCGATCATCGATGCCGGTGTAAAGATCGAGGAAGGCTACGATGTGTATGAGGAGGGCGTGGCAAATAATTATTTCTGCAAGAGAGAAGACGGAAGTGATTTTGTTGCAGCGGTATGGCCTGGATATACACATTTCCCTGACGTGCTGAACCCTGAGGCGAGAAGATGGTTCGGCGCAAAGTACAAGATCCTCACCGATGCGGGCATAGAGGGCTTCTGGAATGACATGAATGAGCCGGCGATATTCTTCACCCCTGAGGGCGTGAGCGAGCTGAAGGAGGCAATGAAGGAGTTTATCGAGAAGGACGAGACAGTGGACGATGTCTGGGGCATCTCGGGTATGGCGGCCGGAGTTGCCAACAATCCGAAGGATTACGCATCCATGTATCACAATGTGGATGGGCAGATGGTGCGCCATGACAAGGTTCACAATCTCTTCGGATATAACATGACTAGGGCGGCAGGCGAGGCACTTCGTGAGATCTCACCTGATGAGAGAAGACTTCTGTTCTCCAGATCGTCTTATATAGGAATGCACCGATACGGCGGCGTCTGGATGGGTGACAACAAATCCTGGTGGTCACATATCCTGCTCAATATCAAGATGCTTCCGTCCATGAATATGTGCGGTTTCCTGTATACCGGAGCGGATCTTGGTGGATTTGGCTGTGATACCTCCAGAGATCTTCTTCTCAGATGGCTTGCGCTGGGAGTGTTCACACCTCTTATGAGAGACCATTCGTGTTCTGGCACAAGGAATCAGGAGTGTTATCAGTTTGAGCATATAGAGGATTTCAGGAATGTGGTTGGTGTCCGCTACAGATTGCTTCCATATATATACAGCGAATACATGAAGGCTGCTTTGACAGATGACATGATGTTCAAGCCACTTGCATTTGAATATCCGGATGACAGGATCGCAGCTCATGTGGAGGATCAGCTCATGCTGGGAAATGAGATCATGATAGCACCGGTGTACACACAGAATGCCATAGGAAGATATGTGTATCTGCCTGAGGATATGATGCTTGTAAGGTTCGCGGCTGACGGCTCGGTGGAGCAGACAGAGATGTCTGCAGGACATCACTTCGTCGAGGTTCCTCTGAATGAGGTCATCCTGTTTGTAAGAAGCGGCAAATGTATCCCTATCGTGGATGTAGCGGAGTGCGTTGCAGATATTGATAAGAGCACCATGCAGCTCGTTGGATATAAGAACAGCAGTTATATGCTGTATGATGATGACGGATACACAAGGGAGTATGACCTGGAGAATAACAGTGCGCTCTTATTTAATTAAAATGCGTAGAGTATCTCTTGCTCGGATTAGAGTACATCGGGTTATGGATAATGCCAGAGAATGAGACATACTGACAGAGGGATGATCCGACAAGAAAGCATGGTTCGTGGCAAGCGATAAGCCTGCAGAGATATAGCTAAAATATAATATTATCTAATAGACATCATAATAGATATCAGAGAATATATAAGGAAGAGAAGACATGAAGAACGTAAAATTAATCGCATCCGACATGGATCACACATTGTTGATGGAGAATGGAAAACTCCCGGATGGCTTTTTTGACTACATTGACAGACTGGACGAGAAGGGGATTCGTTTTGTCGTAGCCAGTGGAAGACCAATGTACACTCTGAGGAACATGTTCGGAGACAAGATGGATAAGATGGTGGTCATCGGTGATAACGGTGCAGCCATATCCAACTGCGGTGAGATCATATACAAGAGCCTAATGGATGTGGAGGAGTATCAGAAGATGATACGTTTTGTGGAGGATGAGACCGAGGGTGTCGCAGTGCTCTGCGCCCTTTCCGGGGCTTATGTTCTGAAGAAATATGAAAAGTATGCGAAGTTCTTCCGGGCATTCTTAAGCAATCTCACATTTGTAGACGATATGAGGAGCCTTGATGTTGAGGCCAATAAGTTTACGATATTTGCGCCTGATGGGGACGCTGCCGTGAAGTATAAAGAGATCTATACGCCCCGTTTTGGTGACAACTTCTCAGTCACTGTGGGCGGACGAGAATGGATCGACATCATGAACAAAGGCGTTGATAAGGGCATGGCCATGCGAAGGATAGGAGAACTCCTCAATATAGACACCAGTGAGATGATGGCATTCGGAGATAATTTCAATGATGCGGAGATGCTGAAGACAGTGTATTACAGCTATATCGTGGCAAATGCACAGCCCGGCATGGAGAAGTTTGCAAGATTCCGCGCCCCATCCAATGAGGAGCGCGGCGTTTTGCAGGTTATGGAACAGGTGCTTAAGGAGCAGAGATGATTTACACATACCCGGATTATTATAAGAAATTCAACTGTATAGCGGACAAGTGCCCTGACACATGCTGCGGCAAATGGCAGATAGTGATAGATGACGTTTCACTTGAAAAATATCAGGAATATGATGGAGAATACAGACCGGAGCTTCACCGCAGAGTGAACTGGAAAGAGGGCGTTTTCAGGCACGGCAGAAGTGGAAAGTGCGCTTTCCTGCGGGGTGACATGCTGTGTGATATGTATATACATATGGGTAAGGACAGTCTCTGCACTACATGCAGGGAGTACCCGAGGCATACGGAGGAATTTGAGAATGTGCGGGAGGTTTCGTTATCACTCTCGTGTCCGGAGGTCGCAAGGATATTGATGAACATCACGGACAAGGTTACATTTGTGACTGAGGAGGATGATGAGGACGAGGTGTTCGATGACTTTGATTATTTCCTGTATTCCAATCTGGAGGATATACGGGAGGAGATACTTAATGTCATTCAGGACAGAAGTGTGGACATCCGAAGCAGGGTAGAGCGGGTGCTTCAGATCGGTGCGTCGGCTCAGAGACACTATGATGAGGGTGATCTGGTCATGTGGGATGAGTGTGAGGAGCAGGATAAGCCACAGATACACGGAGAGCACGAAGAGTATGTGTTGCTTCAGAAGCAGGCGATGTTTCTTATAGAAGAGCTTGAGCTTCTGTATGACGACTGGGAGGATGTGCTCATTGAGTCGCAGGAGCTCCTGTTCGGCGATGGAGAGGAAACATTTATGGAGAACCGGAAACGGTTTGAAGCATGGTGGAGGAACAACAGTAAGACTGCGGGCTGTCAGCCTGGACAGAATTCGGTTGAACATGATACGGATGGGTACTGGTGTGAAGACCGGACTGTTTCGGAGCAAGTGCTTAGTATGCCGATGGACATATTCATTGAACAGATCATAGTCTACTTCATCTCGATATACCTTCTCGGCGCAGTGTACGACGACAATATATCAGGCAAGGTGAACGCATGCGTGGGACATGCGGTTGAACTGTATATGCTGCTCATGGCGAGATGGCTCAGAAATGGTGAGACTATATCGACGGATGACCTCATAGAACTCTCTTACAGATATTCCAGGGAGATAGAGCATTCGGACGAGAATCTTGAACAGGTTGAGGTGCTTGACTGGTTTGAACTGTAGTTATGCCATTATGACATATAAACTAGAAAAAATGCATCGACAAAGCTATGAGCCTGTGCTACTATCAAAATAGTATTACAAACATTTGAATATATGGGCAAAGCAGTCGAAAGACTGTGACGCAAAGCTATAGGGCCTGTAAAATGGCAGCCAGTTGCAGATACGAAAAAAGTTGGATCTATGCGTATGCTGCGCAGATCCAATTTTTTTTTATGAGCATAGATACGGAGGCTTATATATGGGTAAGAGAAAAAATATGATATACGGAATGAGAAGAATAATGGCGCTGCTGGCCGCTGTATTTCTGGTATTCAGCAGCGTCGTTCCAGCATATGCGGCGTCGGTTCCCCGGGAAGAGACGAAGAATTACAGGGTGGCTTTCTACGCATTTGACTGTTATCACATGCAGGATGAGAATGGAAGAAAGTACGGATATGGATATGACATGATGCAGAATATCTCCAAATATATGCAGTGCACTTTTTCCTATGTGGGATACGACAAGAGCGCAAAGGAATGTGAGGATATGCTGAGGAGTGGCGAGGTCGACATCTATACCGCCGCGAAGAAGACAGCGGAGAGGGAAAAGGAATTTGCATTTTCCAAGCATCCGGCGATAACCGCGACCACCTGCATGAATGTTAAGAGGGGCAACAATTCAGTGGTCGCAGGAGATTACTCGACATATAACGGCCTCAGGATCGGACTGCTTGCGAGACATACATACAATGACCGTTTTATAGAGTTTACCAAAGAAAAGGGCTTTGACTGTGAGATAGTATATTACGATACACCTACGGAGCTCTCAACTGCACTGGTGGATGGCGATGTGGATGCGCTGGTCAACAGCTATATCCGCACTCCTGAGGACGAGATGACGGTGGAGGATTTTGGCGAGACTCCATATTACATCATGGCAAGGAAAGAGGATCAGGCTCTGATAGATCAGATTGATGATGCCATTGATTATATGAACATAGAGACACCGAACTGGCGCAGTGATCTGTATAATCAGTATTATGGCACTCAGAATACAAATACAGAGCTGACTGTGAAGGAACAGAAACTGCTTGAGGAATTGAAGGCATCAGGCACTGTGATCAAGGCGGTCATGAATCCTGAAAATAAGCCATATTCCTGGTATGAGGATGGCCGTGGGTATGGTATGGCTGTTGATCTGCTTGACGCCACGGCAAATGAGCTTGGGCTGGACTATGAGCTCATACCGGTTGAATCCCAAAAGGAATACGAGAAGATATTGTCTGAGGGAACCGCTGATATATGCATAGACATGGATGGGAATTATGAGGACAAAGATGGTTGTGCATACAAATTGACAGATGCATATTTGACAACATCAGTATCTGTTCTGCGCAGACGTGGTACATCCGGCAAATTGAACAGGATAGGTGTGCTTAAGGACAGTATCTCGGCAAAAGAGATAGTGAGCAATACTTGGTCAAATGCACAGATGATAGTCGTGGATAACATCGACCAAGGTGTTCAGAAGATCATAGATGGCAAGATAGACTGTATGCTGCTCATGAGTTATGCTGCCCAGACAGTGGCACGCGAAGATACCCAGAACAGACTCAGTGTTGAGGTAGTTCCTGGGGCTTCCCTTGACCTGAAAATGGGTATAAATGCGAATGTTGACCGCAACTTCTATGGAATATGGGAGAAGACTCTGGCAGAGGTATCGGCAAATAAAAGCTCTGAGATAGTTCAGGATTACCTTGAGAGTACAAACACTCCATCGCTTATAGCATATCTGTTTGACAGACCGGTGTACTTTGTGTGCATGGTGGGAGCAGTGTTCCTGATCCTGCTGCTGGGATGTCTGTACTTCCAGTCGACAAGGACAAAGAACAAGCAGTTGTGTATATCTGAGCAGTTGTCGGATGCCCTCATAGAGGCTCGGAAAGCGACGGATGCAAAGGTCAATTTCTTCTCCAAGATGAGCCATGACATCAGAACTCCTCTGAATGTTGTTCTGGGAATGACGCAGATCGCCAGAAAATATAAGCATGATCCAAAGAAGCTGGACAACGCACTTGAGAATATAACTACGGAGGGCAACTATCTCCTGACCATGATAAACTCCATACTGGATGTAAATCAGTTGGAATACGGCAATATAGAGCTTGTCAACAAGCCATTTAACCCATACGAGTGTATGAATGAGAGCATAAAGGTTCTCCAGCCGCTTGCAGATAAGAAGGAACAGCATTTGTCGGTTTCCGCTGATTTCAGCGATCATGTTGTCGTGGGTGATGCGGGACGTTTCAGCCAGATCATGGTAAATATAGTCTCAAATGCCATCAAATACACGGATGCAGGTGGGGATATATGTGTGACCATGGAGGCACTTCCGGACAACAGGTACAGATTCACCTGCGCGGACAATGGTATAGGAATGAGTCCTGAATTCATCCAGCACATCTGCGATGATTATAGCCGTGCCGAGGACAGCAGGACTTCGACTACGGAGGGAACAGGACTTGGAATGGCGGTGGTCAAAGGCTTTACAGATCTGATGGGCGGAACTCTGAATATTGAGAGCGAGCCGGGCAGAGGATCTGTGTTCGTGGTGGAGCTTCCATTTGCAGAGCCGACCATAAAGGAGTGGGAGCTTGCAGGCAATGCAGATGACAGTAAGCTGCAGACAGGCAATGATTTCAAGGGCAGAAAGGTGCTCCTTGCAGAGGATAATGTCTTGAATGCTGAGATAGCGCTTGAACTGCTGCACAGCATCGGACTGACCGTGGATGTGGCAGAAAATGGTGAGATCGCCGTTCAGAAATACGAGGCGTCTGCGGTTGGAGAGTATTATGCGATATTTATGGATATGCAGATGCCTGTTCTCGACGGAATCGCCGCGACCAAGAAGATCAGGGATTCAAAGAGAGAAGACAATGACATCCTGATATTTGCCATGACGGCCAACACCCTTGCCCGGGATCAGAAAAACTGCCGGGACGCGGGTATGGACGGATATATATCAAAGCCGGTCAATGTCAAGGATATAGAGAGTGTGATCAGAGAAAACAGTAGATAAATGCAACAGATATAATATATCATATTTTCTCAAGATTTTTATATTGCTCCAGTGCAGGACTCTCATCGCCGACATACCAGTAGTCACAGAAGTCACCGCCAAGCGCTTCGGTCTGTGTGCGGATCAGGCGGGCGTGCATGACTTCCGCAAGGTAGTGGTCAGTCCTGCACAGATATGGGAGCAGGTCCGCATAGCCGTGCTCCT
This sequence comes from Bifidobacterium catenulatum, assembly GCA_963600665.1. GTDB lineage: Bacteria > Bacillota > Clostridia > Lachnospirales > Lachnospiraceae > Coprococcus. The sequence goes on from CAVCCL010000049.1 coordinate 20,488, forward strand.
TTGCATGCTTGGCTATAGGGCATCCGACCAGGTGGAAGCAGAACCCTTCTGTCCTTCCATCCGGGTTGATATCAACCTTCCAGCTATCCATCCACTCACCTTTTGCCTGGTGTTCCTTTTGCATCTTGTTGAATTTAACATATGTCTTTTCAAATAGCTTGTATGGCCAGTTGCTCTTGTTGCCATTCACTATTTTCCCAAGGAATTTCATCTTTTCAGCGGCATCTCGTTTGATATTGAGAAGAACCTCTCCGTCAAGCCTGTGGCCGCTTGCCTCATAGAAGGATACGATGGTAAACCAGTCATACATGTTGGCTGCCATCATGTTCTTGCCGAGATCCGGCATGTCCCTACTCATGAATTCCCTGTAATATTCATCAGCCTTTTTGAATATATCATCCGCCTCGGACGGAAGATTCTCTTTGCAGTATTTTTCGTAAAGCTTTGCATAGCTCGATACTGAATATGCCCGTTTCATCTCATTTACCTCCCATAACCATATATCAGTCCATCCGATTTTGCATTTGTCTGGACTGACCTCAAATCTAACTGTTGGGTTAGAATATACTAACTAGATAAATTTTATCATATATGTGGCGGGAGCACAATTCGTAAATATGGCGTAAATAATAAAAATACGGGAATCAAGTGGTGGCTAAGTTGTAACTATGATAAAATTATTGTAATAGTTGTGAAGACATAGGGTTCCTGACGATTTTGCTGAGGTCAGCAAAATCGTTGAAGTAGGAGTTATGTCGAAACCGACAAGAGATTACGAATTATCCCGATATGCATGTTATTTGGTAGTGCAGAATGGAGATCCACGTAAGGAAGTCATAGCTTTAGGCCAGACATATTTAGTACTACGTTGACAAATGCACAAAGAAGGAGGCAGACTTCATGAACATAGAAAATAATATAAATACCCTTGGGAATTTTTGTGGGATGAGAGATGTTGATAAACTGTCAACTGATGTCCTTCAGCTTAAATACGGATTCCCCCAGGCAGATGTCATGGTGCTGTTTGGTGGTAGCATAATTGAGGGCGGAGATGTTCTGGCAAAGGCGATGCAAGAGAAAATCGCAAAAAAATATATCATTGTCGGCGGCGCCGGTCATACGACAGAGACGCTCAGGCAGAGAGTGCACTCGGAATATCCGGACATAGAGACTGCTGGTCTTCCCGAAGCGGAGGTGTTCCAGCGATATCTTGCGCATGTATACGGTCTGCAGGCCGACAATCTGGAGACTCAGTCAACAAATTGCGGTAATAACATAACATACCTTCTGGATATGATCCGGGATAAGAATATCCCATGTAAAAGCATCATCCTGACCCAGGACGCGACGATGCAGAGGCGAATGGATGCTGGACTGAGAAAGTATGCCCCGGATAATCTGGTTATAATAAATTATGCTGCATATTCGGTAAAAACTGTTTCGCATGCCGGAGAATTGGAATTTGATAGGCAGGTGCATGGCATGTGGACGATTGACAGATATGTAAATCTCCTCATGGGTGAGATACCGAGGCTTGCAGATGATGCAAATGGTTACGGTCCTATGGGTAAAGATTTTATTGCTCATGTAGATATACCGGAGTCTGTATCGGAGGCATTTGAGGCACTTAAGAAGGTCTACGGAACGGATACGAGGAAAGCAAATCCCCTGTATGCATCAAAATAGGGAATTGGTAAGAAGTAACTGAGCTCTGACCAGACATTTACCCAGAATTTACTTTCAGATGGTGTTGACATTTACAGAAATAAGTCTAGTATATGTTCGATATGAAGTATGATATGGGAGGATAGATATGGGCAGTTATGTAATATCAGACATTCACGGATGCTATGACGAGCTGATCCGGATGCTTGAGAAGATAAATTTAGAAGACAGTGACACTCTGATATGTGCCGGGGATTATATAGATAAGGGGCCAAAGAACGCAGAGGTACTGGAATGGATAATGAATGTTCCGCCAAATGTAATTCTGCTACGCGGCAATCACGATGAGGACTTTGCACAGAATATAGAGGCGATGAGGATCATCAGCTACAAAATGGATCTTGACAGGGATAGCCTGCAGGACACGAAAACTTTGTACCGGTCGATGAAAAAGCTTGCGAAAAAAGATGTCAGCACAAAGTTTGACCGCTGTGAGACGGTATATGAGCTGATAGAATCCGGGTATACTTTCTCACAGCTTTGCACATGGGCGGATCGGATAAAGATCATGCCGTATCTGTATGAAACGGAAGTGTCTGGCAGAACATGCATAATAGTCCATGCCGGATACATCAGGAGACTTGATACGCCGGAACTTAAGGCCAGGTATAGCTCAAAGGAAGAGTTCTATATGAACGCAAGGGGTGATGGATTTACAAATGGCGGCATCATGCACGGGATGGTTGTGGCGGGGCATACTCCTACGACCAAAGGGGAAGAATTTGCATACAATGATGGACGCGTATTTCGAAGGTATGACAAAGAACGGGACTTTTTGTTCTATGACATAGACTGTGGATGCTGGATGAGAAACATAGGAAAAGGAAACGCCAGACTTGCATGTCTTAGGCTTGAGAATGAAAAGGTGTTTTATGTGTGAGGTGGTGAAGTCCTATAAAGCTGGACTTCACACTTTTTTCACAAAATTTATTAGCACTCGGTATTGACGAGTGCTAACAGAAGTGGTATAACATAATCAGTCAAAGGAAAGAGCTTCTAAATAGAAATTAACGATAAGCCTTGAAGCGATCCTTTGAAAAGAAAACGAAATTATTAACATATACAAACCTGATGCGATAAAGGCAGAGGGGATAGATATTGGAAGGAGAGATGACTTATGTTAATGCCTAGTATTATTGGAGATAGCTTTTTAGATGATTTCTTTGGATATCCTGAGAGGACATATGCAGCACCAAAGCAGACACAGGTGAGTGGATTTATGCAGGCTGATGTAGCCGAGAGCGAGGATGCATACACAGTTGAGATGAATCTTCCAGGAGTTAAGAAAGAGAATGTGAAGATAGAGCTCAAGGATGGATACCTGATCGTGAACGCTTCTACAAAGAGCGAGACCACAGAGGAGGATAAGAAGACCAAGTATATCCGCAAGGAGCGTTACAGTGGCTCAGGCAGCAGAACCTTCTATGTAGGCAAGGATCTGACTCAGGAAGATATCAAGGCTAAGTTCGAGGACGGTGTGCTTAAGCTCACAGTTCCAAAGAT
>CAVCCL010000050.1:0-3398 GCA_963600665.1 Bifidobacterium catenulatum
ATTTATTGTCTGGTAGAACTGTTAATATATATAGTATTATAGCGAAAAGGGGTTGACATCTGACACTTGTATGTGTTAGAGTCAGCCTAGATAATGCGATGAAGAGGAGCAGTAGAATTCTGGAGATGTTCAGAGAACCGCCGGTTGGTGTGAGGCGGTGATCGATAGGGTTTGAACTCGCCTTGGAGCAGCCCGCTGAATGGCACGTCAGATGATCGTGTGAAGTAGGAAGGGACGGAGCCTGACCGTTATAGCAGGAGGGTATAAGACGACGGTAAGTATATCGTTCATCTGTATCTGCGACGAGAGCATACATTATTGTATGAAATAGAGTGGTACCGCGTAACTTACGTCTCTATAGTGATTAGGAGATGTGAGTTTTTTTTTGCTTAAGTAGGAGGTTATATCAATGAAGAATTATCAGAATTACAAGCGTGGCTATTACATGCCACCGGTACAGTGCACAGACTGGGTAAACAAGGAGTATATTGACAAAGCACCTATCTGGTGCAGCGTGGATCTGAGAGACGGTAATCAGGCCCTGATCGTACCTATGAGCCTTGATGAGAAGCTGGAATTTTTCAAGGAGCTTGTCAGGATCGGTTTCAAGGAGATAGAGATCGGATTCCCTGCAGCGTCCGAGACTGAGTACGAGTTCTGCCGAACACTTATAGAGCAGGATCTCATACCTGATGATGTCACGATACAGGTACTTACACAGGCAAGACCACATATCATAGAGAAGACATTTAAGGCTATAGAGGGTGCAAAGAACGTGATCGTACATCTGTACAATTCAACATCATTTGCCCAGAGACAGCAGGTGTTCAGAAAGTCAAAGGAAGAGATACTTAAGATAGCAGTTGATGGAGCAGAGCTGCTCAACAAGATGGCTGATGAGTACGGCGTTCCATATCGTTTTGAGTATTCACCGGAGAGCTTCACCGGAACAGAGGTCGACTATGCACTTGAGGTCTGCAACGCAGTTATCGATGTATGGAAGCCGACACCGGACAGAAAGGTTATAATCAACCTCCCTGCAACAGTCGAGATGTCACTTCCACATGTTTACGCAAGCCAGATAGAGTATATGAGCAAGAACCTCCACGACAGGGAGAATATTATCCTGTCACTTCATCCTCACAATGACAGAGGCTGTGGAGTGGCAGATGCAGAGCTTGGTATCCTTGCCGGCGCAGACAGAATAGAGGGAACATTATTTGGAAATGGTGAGAGAACAGGAAATGTCGACGTGATCACACTCTGCATGAACATGTTCACACATGGTGTTGACCCTGAGATAGATCTCAGCGACATACCATCACTCACAGAGATGTACGAGAGAGTTACAGGAATGAAGGTTTACGAGCGTTCGCCATATACAGGAAAGCTTGTATTTGCCGCATTCTCAGGCTCACATCAGGATGCCATTGCCAAGGGAATGAAGTTCAGAAAAGAGCAGGGAGACGGAATGTGGACCTGTCCATATCTGCCGCTTAACCCTGAGGATATCGGAAGAAAGTATGACGGCGATGTTATCAGAATAAACAGCCAGTCAGGAAAGGGCGGAATTGGATTCATCCTCCAGACGAAGTACGGCTTTGATCTTCCTGCAAAGTTCAGAGAGGATCTGGGCTACACAGTAAAGGATGTGTCAGACAAGGAGCACAAGGAGCTCAGTCCAAAGGAAGTATTGGATATATTCCAGAATACATATGTCAATATAGATGGACCTATCAAGATGCTCGAGAATCACTTCGTACAGGGAGATGGAATATCCACAGAGATAACCATACTGAAGAACGGAGTGAAGAAGGTTTACCATGGCAAGGGAAATGGACGTCTGGATGCCGTGAGCAATGCTATAAAGAAGCACTTTGACATACAGTTCAAGGTTGTATGTTACGAGGAGCATTCACTTCAGACAGGATCCAACTCACAGGCCGTTGCCTATGTCGGAGTCGAGACTGCCGATGGTAAGGTTACATGGGGCGCAGGAATAAAGGATGATATCATAGATGCATCTGTACACGCACTTGTGAGCGCTGTCAACAGAACAGGAGATCTCAATTAGATATTAAATTAGGGATTAAGATATATTGAATTACATTAAAATACCCGGATGTGCAGGCAAAATGCTTACATATCCGGGTGTTTTTTATGATTCGCTGGTCTTCAGTTTCTTATAGCAGTAACCGATGATATCCTTTCGTGTAACTATGCCGATGAACTTGTTCTGATCGTCAACCACCGGAACAAAATTCTGGACCATGGCTCTGGCTATGAGGTCCTCCATGTTGGAACTGATGGATACGGAGGCGTACTCGAATTTCTTTGGAATATCATTAAGGAAGATACTTTCTGCAGTTTTGAGTGCGTTCATTGAATTGCGTTTGCAGTACCAGAGAATGTCGCCCTCCGTTATGGTGCCGACATATTCGCCGGTGTTGGATAGTATCGGTATTGCAGAATATCTGTGTATCTCCATCTTCTCAAGTATCTGTCTCAGTGAAAAACTGTCCTCAATATATGCTACATCGCTCTTAGGTGTAAGAAAAAATAAAATGTTCATGCCGCTTCTCCTTGTCATATATAATTTGTAATTTTACAGCCCCATTCTGTAAATGATAAATACCATAAATATTGCTTATCGCCCATATGTAATAATTATAAAATATAATCAGTATGAGTTCAATTAAATTACTGTGAAATAATAGTGACCTGGTGCATGATAAGAAAGTATTTTCAGAATATAATCCGAAATGTGTCAGATGTGTCAGAAATTGCAAAATTATGTTGTTAATTAGTAGGCGATTTGATATTATAAACTTGATATGCACTATTATAAGAGACATAAGGAGGACTGTATGGGATCGGAGAATGTTTTCCAGGAGAATCAGGAATATCTTATAAAGGCAAGGGAGCTGGTGGTGGCTATCGATGATGTGCAGGACAACCTTGAACAGGCGAGAACGGCACAGAGAAAGACCAGCAGGAGTATCTCACAGGAGGAAAAGGGCCTTTCTGATGAGATCAGTTCAACCTTGAAAAACAGAAAGAATGAGATAGAGGATGGATATGACCAGCAGCTTTCGGCGAACGGAGCCAAGATAAGACAGCTTCAGTCGAAAAAGGATAAGAAGAAGACAGAGCGTATGGGCAATCGAATAGAGAGTGAGACAGCCTCCCTCAACGAGAGCAACAGGCAGCTCAGACTCAAGGCAAAGGAGCTGTTTAAGCAGAACAATGTATCTGGCTTCTGCAACACGGGCTTCTTCTACTGTATGTTCGCTCCGTGCGGAGCAGGTGATGTATTTAAGCTTATACTGCTTATCATTCTGTTCTGTGGATGCATACCGGCACTTGTATGCGTGGCACTTTCATACACAGTATACCAG
>CAVCCL010000051.1:0-2399 GCA_963600665.1 Bifidobacterium catenulatum
ACGCTGTAGTGTAATGGTCATCATCGTGAAGTCCGTGACAGTTGACAAAGTGGGTATTTGTCGCACCGATCTCCTTCGCCTTTTCATTCATCATGTCACAAAATGCTGATTCGCTGCCGGCTATCAGCTCTGCAAGTATAACACCACAGTCATTGTACGATGTTATCATGAGACCGTACAGCAAGTTCTTGACCGTCAGGCTGCAGCCTCCGACCAGGTCACTGGCCATGGCATCCCAATCGTCAAATGTGACCTTTCTGTTGAGAGTTACCACATCGTCAAGGGATATATCTCCCTTTTCTATGCTCTCCATAACGAGTATACCTGTCATGATCTTGGTCATACTTGCCGGATATATCTTTCCATGTACATTATGGGCCACTATGGTATCCTTGGTCGTCTCATCGACAAGCATAGCGGCATAGCATCCGTTGTAGTTTGCGGCATCTATCTCCTCGCCCTGTGCGATCACGGCATTATCGTATGCCATTCCGAGCTCCCCATACACCGGAAGATCAGGCAACACACCTATGTCGAGCTGTTTTCCAGCTTTGTAGGTCTTGCTTCCGCAGCCGGTCAGAAGGACCATGGACAGCACAAGTATCAATGAGATACTTCTTCGCATGTATTTTCCTATTCTGCTTTGATTAAACATAATATAACCTCCGAAATATATTCAACAGCCTGATAACGGTGCTGAAATATATTTACTTGTAGAATTCACGCCAGTCAAGATCTCCTCTGTCAAGTGCCAGTATAAGAAGCTCGGCAGTTGCCAGATTAGTCGCAAGCGGAATATTATGTGTATCACACAATGTAAATATGTTGTTTATATCAGGTTCATGATTCTTTGGATGAAGCGGATCTCTCAGAAAGATGACCATATCGATGTCATTGTTCTCTATCTGTGATCCGAGCTGCTGCTCACCGCCAAGATGTCCTGCAATATATTTGTGAACTGTAAGATTGGTAACCTCCTCAATAAGTCTTCCGGTCGTTCCTGTTGCGTAAAGCTCATGCTTATTAAGAATTCCTCTATATGCTATACAGAAGTTCTGCATCAGTTTTTTCTTAGCATCATGTGCTATCAAACCAATATTCATGAAAATCCTCCTAATACTTTTTCTTTTGCAAATTTATATTGAGAACCATGCCCATTCCGGCACACAGACTGACGAGTGAACTCAGTCCGTAACTTATGAATGGCAAAGGTAATCCCGTGTTCGGAAGTATGGATGTGGCAACACCAATATTGATAAATGACTGGATGCTGACCAGCGCTGCCATACCAGTTGCAATATACATTCCTTTTTTATCACCGGAACGCCTGGCAACCCTAATACATTGTAACACTATGAGCAGTAAAATTGCAATAATAATAACGCTTCCGATGAAACCTAATTCTTCTCCCACTGCCGAGAATATAAAGTCTGTCTGCTGCTCAGATATGAGATTTGTATCTTTTACGGTTGCCACATCAGAGCTGTTGATCCCCTTACCGGTCAACTGTCCCGATCCTATGGCCATAATAGAGTTGTTCTGCTGATCCTGGGTGGATCCGCCTCCATACATATGTCCAAGTATACGCTCTCTCTGATATCCATTCAGAAACTGAGGCAGATTATCCTGCTGGATATACCAGAAGAAACCTCCAAAGAATGGTATGAGTATCAGAACGGCAATTCCAATTATCTTAAGTGACAGACCCGCAATAAATATAACTATAAACAAGGTCGCACAACTACATATCGTGGTTGAAAGATCCGGCTCGGCAAATATGAGTCCGATCGGTATCGCAAGGAATCCCGCAAGCTTCAGTAGCGTCTTTGCCGTGTTCAGATCATCTGCATGTTTTTCCAGAAAAACAGCCGTACATATTATCAGTATGATCTTTGAAAACTCTGACGGCTGTATGGTGAATGAATCCGATATCTGGAACCATCTGCTGGCACCATGGGAATCCGCACCTGAACCTGCCACCAGTACAAGTCCCAGCAGCACTATATTTGCAGCGTATAGTACCATGTAGTATTTGCATATGAAATTATAGTCTATGAGTGATACTATGATCATTCCAAGTATACACACTCCGGCACCGATTAGCTGCTTTGTGAGTTTTGTCTCATCCACGCTCACTATTATCACAGTTCCCATGGCCATTGCCGCTATTATCAGGAAAAACAATTTGAAATTGTAATCCAGTATACTGTATTTTCTTTGATCCTGATCAAGACTGAATTGTTTTAAGTTCAGTTGATCCTTCTTGAATAAGTTCATAATTCACTGATCCTCGTCCTGTTGTTCTGTATGTATATTCGTTATCCTTCTTCTCTGTATCCACGCTTAACAATGGAATATATGCCACCAGCATACGCTCCTTTACCTGGATATCAATATCC
>CAVCCL010000052.1:0-2600 GCA_963600665.1 Bifidobacterium catenulatum
ATCTGCCCCAGCATTTTTAATATCTCCATATATTCCCTCTCTTCTACAAATCTCTTCTGACAATTATCATTCCCGCAACGCTGTCCAGCAATTCCTCTATTCCAAGCCCCTCTGCCTTGATGTTGATGTGGCAGTACTTCTCATAGAGCTTTGTTCTCTCATCGTACAGATCCTTAAGTGTCTGTCCATCCTTCAGCACCACGCCTCTTCTCTTGATATTGCCAAGTCTGTTCGCGATCTCCTCATATGGAAGATTTATATATATTACAGTATCCTCCGCCATGTATTTCTCCATTGCCTCAGTGCAGTACACTGCGCTTCCGCCTGTTGCTATGACTACATGCTGGTCTGTGATACCCTTGTTCACATCATTCTCGATCTTTAAGAACCCATCATCGCCATACTTTGCTATGATCTCCCTGAGCAACATTCCCTGACTGTCCTGTATGAGAATATCTGCATCGATGAACTTGTATCCGAGAACCTTTGCAAGAAGAACTCCTATAGTGCTCTTGCCCGCCCCCGGCATACCTGTAAGAACTATGTTGTTCATTTCTCTTTTACCTCCGGTATAACTGATACTTCATCCTTGAGCGTCTTGAGAACAAAATGCGTCTCAGTTGCAGACACTCCCTCATATCCCTTCACAAATCTATACACCTCGTCCAGACCTGCAGCGGAATCAGTCACTATCTTCAATATAAAGTCAAAATCTCCTGTCATATAGAAGCATGCGACTATGCTGTCATTTGTCTGTATAAGCTGTGCAAATTCATCGTAATATTTCGGATGCTTCAGTCTCACTTCCATGATTGCTACCATCTCATTGCCCAGCTTCTTCTGGTCAACCTCAATGGTGTATCCCTTTATTACTCCACTACTCTCCATCTTCCTTATTCTCTCTATCACGGCAGAGACAGAGAGATTGATCTCCTCACTGATGGCCGATGCTGTAAGTCTCGCATTGTCCTTCAGGCATCTCAGTATCTTGTAGTCAATATTATCCATTAATTCAACCTCTGTATAATAAAATTAGATTGCTCCCAAACATTTTAACACAAACACCCACAGAGTCAACGTCACTGACGATAATAATGTGGATAAAACGATAATATTCGACGACAGTACATAGTCATTATCCATGTTCTTCGCCATGATATATCCGGACACCGTAGCCGGTGCTCCGACCATTATGAGTATAGCCACGATCTCGCTCGGACCAAATCCCATACCTATGGCAACCGGAAGGAATATCACAGGAAGGATAACAAGCTTTATGACAGTTGCCACAAGTGACGGCTTAAGTCTCGTCAACGCCTGCTGTGAATCGAAGCCCGCACCTATGGCTATGAGTGCTATCGGAGTCGCCGTCTGTGCTATGTAATTGATCGTTCTTGTCGGTATTGCAGGTATCGGTATGTCAAACACAGAGAAAGGGATTCCGATCAATATTCCTATGATTATCGGATTCTTCAATATATTGATGAACGCTTTCTTTATACCCGCTGTTCCCCTCTGTCTGTCATTTCCGCCAAATGTCAGAGCGATGACAGATATGACATTATACATCGGCACCGCCGACACTATCATGAGAGGCGCCATACCCGAGTTGCCACATATATTCTCCACAAATGCAACGCCGAGAACTGCAGCACTTCCTCTCGCTCCTCCCTGCACAAATGCACCGATCATGTTTCGGTCCTTACAATATATCAGCGCAAACACCCACACCAGCCCGAACATGATGATCGTTCCAAAGAAGCAGAACAGGACAAACTTCACATTGAGATCATCCAGTATGGAGGTCGTTGCAATATCCCTGAACAGCAGAACCGGAAGGGCTACCTTGAACACATATTTATTCGCAACGTTGGCGAACTCTTCCGTTATAAGATGTATCTTCATCAGAAACCATCCCAGAAGTATGACCAGAAATATCGGTATCGTCGCATTTATGCTGAATATAAAATTATCCATTTCTACACATCCTCACAATTTTCAATTTTTTTCAAAATACCTATTGACTTTCTCTCCTATAATGCATATAATGCAAAAGTCGGTTTGATGAACAGGCAATAACACCTGATTCAATATAACACATCAGCAACTGATTTTCAAAAAAAAGTTAAAAAAGTTGTTGACAAACATTACCGACTTGTGTATAATAAGTTTTGCGTTGGTCGCAAAGGGCTAACGGGGTGTGGCTCAGCTTGGCTAGAGCGCTTGATTTGGGATCAAGAGGTCGCAGGTTCGAATCCTGTCACCCCGACTTATAATCCAAAACACTGTTAAGCATTATGCGGGTGTAGTTCAATGGTAGAACACTAGCCTTCCAAGCTAGATACGTGGGTTCGATTCCCATCACCCGCTCTACCGGAAATGATTTTCCGGAGCGTGTGTCCGTAGCTCAGCTGGATAGAGCAACGGCCTTCTAAGCCGTGGGTCGGGGGTTCGAATCCCTTCGGGCACATTTTTGTATCTTAGCTACTACTACTGTTAGCAGGCTAAGATATATTTTTATAAAATAACATTTATTTTATAAGCCTATGGTGGGTATGGCGCAGTTGGCTAGCGCGCCAGATTGTGGCTCTGGAGGCCGA
>CAVCCL010000053.1:0-5258 GCA_963600665.1 Bifidobacterium catenulatum
GTCTGTCACCCTGATTCCTGTCGCCCTGGCCATCTCTGCTGAATCTTGGTCTGTCGCCCTGATTCCTGTCACCCTGGTTTCTGTCGTTGCTGAATCTGGCTCTGTCTGAACCGCCCTGTCTGTCGTTGTTGAATCTGACTCTGTTACCGTTGTTATTCATCTTGCCGCCGTTTCTGTCCTCCCTGGCAAATCTTACGTGGTTGCCAGAACCCTGTCTGGCTGCTGAATTGTCATCCCTTGAAGGATTCTGCTTCTGTGCATCTGACTTTGGTGCTAAAGCAGGCTTTACGTTCTCAGACTTTGGCTGTTCCTGCTTTGGTGCTGCCTTTGGGGCTGCAGGCTTTGCTGTCTCGGCCTTTGGCGTCTCAGCCTTTGGTGCAGTCTTTGCACCAAACTTTGCCTTGATTATTCCAACCATCGAGTCATCCAGATTGGACATATGACTCTTGATCTCTATTCCCTTTGCGCCAAGTGTATCTATGATATCTTTATTTGAAATGTTTAACTGTTTTGATAATTCGTGTACTCTGATTTTAGCCAAATGTTACACCTCCATGTTTTCATTTACATTCATGTACTTTATGATCTGATTCCCGAATCCCTCGTCAAGTATCGCAATGGATGTTCTCATCTCATTGCCACTGTACTTGCCAAGTTCATCCTTTGTTCCGTACTCATAATAAGGAATCCCATAATAATTACATTTCTGGTCGAAAAGTTTCTTCGTATTGTCAGATGCGTCCTTCGCCACAATGACAACATACGCACTCTGATTCTTAACTGCTCTCTCTACTGAGAAATTGCCACTGCACAGCCTTCTGGCTCTGGCACACAGAGAAATTAACGAGTAGATCTTGTTATTCTTCAATGTCACGCAGCTCCTTGTCTAATTGTTCATACACCTCAGCAGGTATGCTGACCTTGAAAGCCTTCTCAAGTGCTTTGCTTCCAACCGCCTTCTTAAGGCACTCGGATCTCTTGCATATATAAGCGCCTCTTCCGTTGAGCTTGCCGGTTGCATCAACTGCGAACTGCCCGTCATTGCTTCGGACTATCCTTATCAGCTCACTCTTCGGCATCATCTCACGGCATCCAAGGCATTGCCTCAGAGGTACCTTCTTTGCCATCTCATCACTCCCTATTCTCTATCATGTGCCACTACATCAATGCAAATGATTACTCTTCGTCGTTTGTGTCTACTGTTTCATCTATGTCAAATGAAGCAGCATCGGCATCTTTATCTTCGCTTACTTCATCATAATATTCATCGTCGTTATAAGGATCAAAGTTCTCATCGTACTCATCCTCTGGCTGCTCATCAAAGTAACCCATCTCCTCAGCCTTTGAATGGCTCTTGATATCGATCTTGTATCCTGTCAGCTTTGCTGCAAGACGGGCATTCTGACCCTTCTTACCGATTGCAAGTGAAAGCTGTGTATCAGGTACTACGACAAATGCTGTCTTCTCATCAAGATCAACGGATACGTCCTCAACATCTGAAGGACTGAGCGCATTGTAAATGAACTCTGCTGGGTTCTCACTCCAAGGAATGATGTCGATCTTCTCACCGTTCAGATCTGCAACGACAGCATTTACTCTGTCACCGTTGATTCCTACGCATGCTCCAACTGCATCGACATTCTCATCGTTTGACCATACTGCGATCTTAGATCTTGATCCTGCCTCTCTGCAGAAGCTCTTGATCTCAACTGTTCCGTCTGCGATCTCTGTTACTTCCTTCTCAAAAAGTCTCTTGACGAGCTCTGGATGAGTTCTTGATACAGTGATCCTTGGGCCTCTGTTTGTCTTCTTGACCTCTGTGATATAAAGCTTTATTCTGTCGCCTCTCTCGTAGCTCTCTCCCTCGATCATCTCTGATGGCTTTAAGAGTGCCTCTGTCTTGTCGTCAAGGCTCACATTCACGCTGTCTCCAACCTGTCTCTGAACGATTCCTGTTACGATATCCTTCTCCTTCATATGGAAGTGATCATATATAGCTGCTCTCTCATTCTCGTTGATCGCCTGGACGATGACATTTCTCGCACGCTGGGCTGCGATTCTTCCAAAGTTCTTGGTTGTGATCTCTATATTAACTGTATCACCTATCTCGTACTTATTGCTTATCATCTTGGCCTGCTCCAGTGTTATCTGGCATGCAGGATTCTCAACTTCCTCAACAACCTCTTTGGCTGCATATACATGGCACTCACCAGTCTCTCTGTCCAGTGAAACTGTAATGTTCTCGTCTGTATTGAAATCCTTCTTGCAGGCTGTCTTGAGTGATCTCTCTATAGCCTCAAGCAGAACATCCTTGCTAATGTTTCTCTCCTTCTCAAGCTGATTCAATGCTTCAATGATCTCTGACACCTTTTTATCCTCCTAATATATAAATGCTAATCGTATCATGGAAATATCTTTTCTCGTTATCGTTATCTCTGTCTCATCCTCAAGCTCTATGGTAACTGTATTCTCATCATATGCCTTGAGCACACCCTCGAATTCCTTTGCACCATTCACCTTGGCAAATGTCTTGATCTCCACGACCTTACCTATACTTCTCTTGAAATCCTTTTCTTTCTTCAGTGGTCTCGTAAGCCCCGGTGAGCTGACCTCCAGTATATAGGCATCTCCTATATAATCATCCTGGTCAAGCAGGTCTCCAAGTGCTCTGTTCACTATCTCGCAATCACCGATCGTGATGCCACCTTCCTTGTCCGCATACACCCTGAGGTAATAATCACTGCCTTCCTTGACGTACTCCACATCAACAAGCTCCAGATTGTTAGCCTCAATGATCGGCATCACAAGTGCCTCCGTCTTTGCTTCAATATCCGCTCTCTTCGTAAATACGACCACCTTTCTGTAAAATATTATCCCCACAACAATTGAGAGTGGGCCAAGGCCCACTCTCATGCTGCAATCTATAACAATCTCACTTATTGTATCATAATTATCAAATAATTCAAGTACAAATATTAACAAATATTTATGCGTTTCTTCTTGCTGCGTCCTCACGGTAGTATTTGTCAAGCACCTTGTTCGCCTTCTTGTCGTCAAGAACGCATTTGTTGGACAGTGCAACCTTGACGAGTTCATCCAATGCTTCCTCCCTGAGTGCCGTGCTCTTGATGTTGACATTTGCAAGCTCTGTGTACGCTCCCATCTTTCTTGTGAGCACCTCGTACTCCTCTGGAAGCATCCTGTCTATCATATTCCTGATCTGCTTGGATACCGCCTGGCTGTTGCCGCCTGTTGTGACTCCCACCACAAGATCTCCGCGGACGATAACGCCTGGGAACAGGAAGCTGCTGAGCTCCTTGTTGTCAGCCACATTTACCATGATGCCCCTGTCATTACAATATGTACCTATCTTGGCATTGATCTCAGGGCGTCTGGTTGCCGCCACAACAATGTCTGCATTCTGCAGTATGTCAAGTGCCACGTTGCTCTCATGTACATTTATTCCCTTTATCGCTTTTATATCATCGCACACCTTCGGCGCAATGACAGCTATCTTCGCTCCAAAATACAGCAGCGAATTGATCTTTCTAAGTGCTGCCTTACCTCCACCTACAACTATTACTTTCTTGCCCTCAAGATCGATGTACATTGGAAAGTATGCCATATCTTATCTCCTCCGAATATTCTATAAATCTAGTCATATACTTACTGTGAAAGCTGCTTAAAAAACTTTCACAGCAAATTATAAATGAGGAATTAAGAAATGGCAATTACAAATAACGTTGGTTCACTAAAAATTCAGATAACGAACAACAATTTCTTTCCCGTAGAGGGTGCTTCCGTATACATAAGCCCTACGGGAATGCCCGATTCCACCTCAGAGGAATTTGTCACCGATGAAAATGGTATCGTCATCGACGAAGAGCTTCCCGCCCCCGATGTCTCCTACAGTCTGGAGCCTGGCGACAACCAGCCATACTCGGAATACAACGTGCTTGTGAACGCTCCCGGATACAACGAGCGCTTCATCTCCGGGGTCCAGATATTCTCCGGTGAGAATGGTATCCAGAACATAGAGCTGACACCATCCGATGGAAGCGATACGAACCCTACCGTTCTCGATGCCCATACCCTCTGGGAGCAGTATCCGCCCAAGATCGCCGAGGACATGATAAAGCCGGTGAATCCATCAGGCGGCATAGTATTGAGCCGCGTTGTTGTCCCTGAGACCATCGTTGTCCATGACGGCGCCCCAACGGATTCCACCGCCCGGGACTACTATGTCCCATATAAGGATTACATAAAGAATGTTGCCTGCAATGAGATATATTCCACCTGGCCTGATGCAGCCATCCGCGCAAATGTACTGGCGATACAGTCATTTACCCTTAACAGGGTCTATACCGAGTGGTACAGAGGAAAAGGATACGATTTTACTATCACGAGCAATACCGCGTTCGACCAGAAGTGGGTATACAACGCAACCATATTTGAGAATGTCTCCCAGATCGTCGATGAAATGTTCGCCAACTATCTCTCAAAGCCCAACGTTACACAGCCACTGTTCACCCAATACTGCGACGGCAGACGTGTATCCTGTCCGGGCTGGATGACCCAGTGGGGTTCAAAATCCCTGGCAGACGACGGTCTCACCGCCATTCAGATTCTCAGATACTATTACGGGGATACAATATACATCAATACCTCGGAGACTATATCCGGTATACCTTCGTCTTATCCGGGCTACGAGCTGACCATCGGCTCAAGCGGCGACAAGGTCTCCCAGCTCCAGAGACAGCTCGCCAGGATCGCACTCAACTATCCTGCCATCGGTACAGTAACCGTCGACGGCGTGTATGGTCAGAACACCGCGGATGCTGTGAGAAAGTTCCAGCAGATATTCAATCTTCCGGTTACCGGTGTCACGGACTATAAAACATGGTATAAGATTTCGCAGATATATGTGGGAGTTACCAAGATTGCGGAGAATGTGTAGATTTATATATAATTTCTATCCATCGAACTGGAGATTGCCTAGAGCTTCCTGTATTTTAAGAACCTACTGCGTAAAACACAAAAAGCTGAAATCATAATGATTTCAGCTTTTAGCAGTTCGTAGGGGAATCGAACCCCTGTTTTCGCCGTGAGAGGGCGACGTCTTAGCCGCTTGACCAACGAACCATAGGTCTTGTTATTTAATTATTGAATCTTTCGATTCTTAGCAGTTCGTAGGGGAATCGAACCCCTGTTTTCGCCGTGAGAGGGCGACGTCTTAGCCGCTTGACCAACGAACCATA
>CAVCCL010000054.1:0-2314 GCA_963600665.1 Bifidobacterium catenulatum
ATACCATACTGTTCAAGTAAGCTCCTGTCCTCAAAGAACTCACCTGTTCCTCCATCATACACGATCTTTCCATGATCCATAAGAAGAACCCTCTCTGACATCTCATACACATCCTCCATGTCGTGGGATACCAGTATGATCGTCACATTTTTCTCTCTGTTGAGCTTTCTGACGAGATTCCATAACTGCTCCCGGCTCTCTCCGTCAAGTCCGCACGCCGGCTCGTCAAGAATCAATACATCAGGTCTGTATGCAAGTATTCCCGCTATCGCAACACGCTTCTTTAATCCACCAGAGAGCTCAAATGGAGAATAATCCGTATATTTATCAGGTACTCCCACCAGCTCAAGCGCCTTTCTGGCAGCATCCTCAGCCTCTCTCTTTGACATGCCAAAGTTTATCGGACCATACATTACATCCTTGAGCACCGTATTCTCAAACAACTGGGATTCAGGGAACTGAAATACATACCCTATTCTCCTACGGATATCCTTGATATTTCTGACACTCTGCACATCCGTATCATACAGATATACCTTGCCACTCTGTGGAACTATCAGCTTATTTACCATTTGAAGCAGTGTACTCTTTCCCGAGCCGGTCTGCCCTAT
Organism: Bifidobacterium catenulatum; assembly: GCA_963600665.1. GTDB lineage: Bacteria > Bacillota > Clostridia > Lachnospirales > Lachnospiraceae > Coprococcus. The sequence continues at coordinate 612 of CAVCCL010000054.1, forward strand.
TACAGCGACAACCTGTCCTTCATATATCTTGAGATTTATATCAGAAAGCGCCTGAAATGACTCATTTCCATTCACATACGAATACGAGACATTCTGGAGCTCAACTATACATTTTCTCGAATTATTAGCAGTCCTATCGTCCCCGGCATGATTCTTCTGTTCACTGTTCATATCACTGCTTATATCCATCTGCCGGTTCTTATATTTATAGCAGATATCGATCGGTATTCCAGCCTTGCGCTTCATATCAACCGGTATCTCCAGTCCATAGCTCTTAAGCCGGTCAACATCGGTGAATACATCTCCAGGTGTCCCCTCTGCCGCAATCCTGCTATTATCCAATATGTATACTTTATCCGCCATAAGTGCCTCAGCTATCCTGTGAGTCACCATTATTACGGTTATTTCCTTTTCTTTGTTCAATCTCTGCACAAGCTCCAGCATATCCTTTGCTCCCTGCGGGTCAAGCATGGATGTCGCCTCGTCTAGCACTATACATTCCGGAGTCATCGCCATGGACGATGCAATTGCAAGCCGCTGTTTCTGTCCACCGCTTATTCTTGACGTATTGGCATACTTATAGGCTGTGAGTCCTGTGAGCTCCAGCATCTCATCTATCTTCTTCCATATATCTTCGCTGGAGACGCCAAGATTCTCCAGCCCAAATCCTATATCCTCAGCAAGAGTGTTGCCCACGATCTGGTTATCGGGATTTTGAAACACCATTCCTACCTGTCGTCTGATGGATGTAAGCTCTCCCACCTCCACCATGTCTTTTCCACTTATGACTATCGAACCCTCATGCGGTGCAAGCAGTCCATTCAAATGTCTTGCAAATGTGGACTTTCCAGAGCCATTTCTTCCAAGGATCGCAATTATCTCCCCCTTATCAGCAAGGAAATCCACATCCTTTATTGCCCAGTTTTCCCCTATCTTATTGCCGTCTTTGTCCTTTATATTAAATTTATGAGATAGTCCTTTTACATTTATGAAGCTCATAATCTTTCCAATCTATATCAATGAAATCACATTATATTCCACTAAATTTTATTAAAAAACAGGGCCGCCGTACACGAACGTAAACTAATACGTCTATGTACTGCAGCCCTGTTTATTTATCTGTATAATATCAATCTATCAATCGATTATACTAACTCGAGAATAACCTCAAGAGCCTGATCTCCCTTACGCTGACCGATCTTGATGATTCTTGTGTAACCACCCTTACGTCCTGCGTACTTTGTACCATACTCATCGAATAACTTCTGTGTTAAATCGATCTTCTTAGTACCGGCCTTCTTACCAGCAGCATCTGTAGGAACTTCAACAACTGGATATAAAACCTTGAGCATCTCTCTTCTGGCATGAAGTCTTGAAGGCTGATCCTTCTTAACTGTCTTCTCAACTGTGTCGTATACTGTAACCTTCTTACCGTCTACAACTTCCTTGATTCTCTTGCCATCTTTATCCTTCTTAGCAACCTTAGCCTGAACTGTAACCTCATCGTAGTTGTCCTTCTCAGCAACTGCTAATGTGATGAGCTTCTCTGCGATCTTAACAACTTCCTTAGCTCTTGCCTCTGTTGTCTTGATCTTTCCATGATACAGTAACTGAGTTACCTGGTTACGAAGTAATGCGTTTCTCTGTGCGCTTGCTTTTCCAAGCTTTCTATACTTTGCCATTTTAATTATCCTCCTATACCC
>CAVCCL010000055.1:0-1098 GCA_963600665.1 Bifidobacterium catenulatum
GATTTTATAGTTGATCTATATGTACATCCTGCTGAGGTTCAAAGGCCAATTGTTGACGATTCTAATGATGAGAAGTCGTTGGATGGAATGAAGATCCTGCTTGTCGAGGACAACGAGCTTAATGTCTACGTTGCGACTATAGTCCTTGAAAAACTGTCGTGTAGTGTTGATACTGCAGAAAATGGACAGAAAGCGATAGAGGTGTTTGAACATTCGGAAGAGAAGTTTTACGATGCGGTTCTCATGGATGTGCATATGCCGATCATGGATGGCCTTGAGGCGACAAGGCGGATAAGGGCACTGGATCGCGAAGATGCATCTACGGTTCCTATCATAGCAATGACTGCAGATGCATTTGACAAGGAGAAGCAGGAGACAGTCGATGCGGGAATGAACGATCACCTGGCAAAGCCGATAGAGCCGTCTACATTGTACAAGGTATTATTAAAATATAAGCGGGCATAGGACGATAAATTATAAGGAGCAGGGAGATGTTGAATAGTCTCCCTGTTTTTCTATGTGGATTTTGATGAAAGGGCGATGGACTTTGTATTTCCTGTGATGTAAAATCTATATGTTAATGTTTATCTGGTGTTAAGGGGGATGAAAAAATGATATTACTTATTGAATGTGTATGTCTGTGCATATTGTTTTTTGTAATGATAAGTGCTTCGTATAAGAAAAATCCTTTGGCGGGTGTCCACAATCTGCCTGTGGAGATACAGAAGAGAGTTCAGGAGCTTTCTGAGTATAAGGATGTAAGACCTGAAAAGATATTATCCACAAGGGAGAGAATACTGAAGAAGCTTCCGGCTCTGATAGTCGTGCTTGTGTTGTTCGGGCTGTTTGTCTATCTTGCGGGAGCCAGGACATTTGTGGCAGGTTTTATGTATGCATTCATTATATGGTTTGTGATAAAAATGTTCGTGGTATTTGTGATAGATATATTATGGTATTCCAATTCACCGGCTTACTGGATAAAGGGCACGGAGGATCTTGAAGGTGAGTACAAGAATTACAAATTCTATATGAGCAGCATACCGAGAAGTTTGCTTGCGGGGCTTATAGTTGCGGTGATCATAGGCGTAGCTATAATGC
>CAVCCL010000055.1:1108-2307 GCA_963600665.1 Bifidobacterium catenulatum
AACAGGGCATAGAACATAAAGGTCGATGGGATATAAAGGTTAATAGGATTTAAAGTGGGGGCATGAGTTACAGGTTATGAAGATAAAAAGGCAGAAACAGATAAGAAATTTCTTAGTTGAGGAATTTGGAGAAGAGAAAGGTCAAAGACTTTTTGACAGGCAGGACAGAATACTTGGAGCACTTATCGAGAACCAGAAAGACAAGTCAAAGAGCCAGATGAAAACGCTCATCCAGACAATACTCCCAAGCATAGCACTGTACAAGTGCTTGTCGGAAGAAATGCCAGATGACGAAGCCTATGAATACATGAAGATATATATGTTTGACAAGGTAGGCGCCGAGATGCATTCATCCATGGAAAAGATGGAGCTGGTTCCTGGTTTCTTCTCAATCTATAGCTGTATATTCCGTAAAATCATGCGCACATCAGACCTGCATGAAAGCACACAGGCAAGCGGCAAGGGCTATTTTGATATCAATATCACAAAGTGCCTCTGGCACATTGCCTGTGTGGAGAATAGCTGTGCGAATCTATGTCGCCTTTTCTGTGATGCCGATCATGTCACTTATGGCGGATTAAAGAAAATAGACTTTACAAGAACAAAGACTTTGGGTTATGGCGAGGATTGCTGTGATTTTCACTATTTTAAAAAGTAGGTGACTGGATGCAGACAAGGTTTATAGAGTGGCGTTTCCTGGAATAAGAAGAGAGATATAAAATGTATAAACTGACACCAGATAAAGACATAAATTGTAAAAAGATAAAGATACCCCGCAGGGATGGCAGAATGATGCCTGCACTGGTATTGTCGCCTAAAAACAAGGATATATGCAGCGCCCCTGTACCGGGAGTTCTGTGGATACATGGCGGTGGATATATAGTCGGAATGAAAGAGATGGTTCATATGTCCAGGGCTGTAGATCTGGTGAAACGTTATGGGGCTGTGGTCATATCACCGGGATACAGACTTGCATTTACTGCGCCATATCCGGCTTCGGTGGAGGACTGCTATGATGCGCTGTTATACCTCAAGGCTCATGCTGACTTTCTGGGAGTGAATAAAGATCAGATCATGGTGGGCGGTGAGAGCGCAGGCGGAGGACTGTGTGCGGCGATGTGTATGATGGCGAGAGACAGGGGAGAGGTAAATATCGCATATCAGATGCCTCTATATCCCATGCTCGACAATCTTGACAC
>CAVCCL010000056.1:0-27217 GCA_963600665.1 Bifidobacterium catenulatum
AACTCGAAGGGAGGAGAACAACCATTGTGTAGAGCTTTAGCAGAAAGAGACGAAAAATTACTGGCAGCCGAACGGGAAAGAACAAATGCATTGATTGCAGAGAAAGACCAGATGCTAGCCGACAAGGATAACGAAATCCTAAAACTCAAAGCAGAACTGGAGAAATTAAAAAACAAATAATTCATTGGTAATACAAGAAAACAACGCATACAACGACAGAGGTGGATATAACCCTTTATATCCACCTCTGTTTTTTTTCCACCTCTAATGCCTGCCCCTTCTCGCCATCTTCCTGAAGTCAGACGGGAATATGCCTGTGCTCTTCCTGAACAGCGCGGCGAAACGGCTTGCATTGCTGTAGCCGACAGACTGGGCGATCTGCTCAACCGTCAGGTCTGTCTGCGCCAGCAGGCTCTCCGCCTGGCTCAGTCTCCTGTCCGTCACGTACTCTGTGACCGTGCATTTATTTATCTGTTTGAACAGCGTCTTGAACTTTGTCCTGCCAAAACAGGCTATCTTACAAAGCTGCTCCGTCGAGATATTTCCCGCAAAATGATCATCCAGATATTTGTTCACTATCATTATGGAATGTCTGTCCTCATCCGTGATATGCAGCTCCGGCTCAGGGTTCTGCTTCCGGCTGTTGTAGTCCACTATGAGAGACACCGCCTGCGACACCATACTGTCATAGAACAGCTTGGCGGCTATCCCCTCACCTCTGTAGTTCCATATCTGGTGAAGCAATGCCTCCATCTCAGGAAAATCTGTACACCAGTCAATATTCCTGAAAAGTCTGTTGAAATCAAAGTCCAGCGATCCAAACTTCTCCGAGATAAATTTCCTGTAATATGACTCGTAGAATTCTATCTCAACCGTCTGTATCGGGATATTCTTATGTATAAGTGCCTTGAAGTGATAATCCGCATAATTCAGAAATCTCACCTCACCGGCATGCATCCGCTTGTACGGATCCAGCTCTTCCCCTGATATCGAATAATAGTAGCACACACTGAGTCCATCATGCCCCGGAAAGTCTGCAACTACATCCTCATTAAAGTAGAAATTATGTATCTTTATTGAGTATTGGTCGGCCAGACTGTATACCCAGAAATATCCGCCGCCAACGCTCGCCGGCATCTCGTACATTTCCCCAAGGCCGGACGTGGATCTGCTGCCCATCATCTGAAATTCACTGTTTGAGAACATCTCCTCGTACATTTTGCTCTTATCTTCCAGCATACACATCGGTCCTTTCTCCATACATATCGGTCAAATATACCTGTTTCCCATTGAAACCACGCAGACTCATATATACAATATCTTGCTAGTTAGTTTATTCTAACCAACAAATATTATCATACAGATTGGCCGCAAGTCAACGGTCAACAGACAAGGAGGTTTATTGTGAGTACAAAAATAAAAGACAGGGATAAACATCTCACCATCAGAGATCTGATCATAACGGGTGTATTTGCAGCACTTCTAATGATCGCCAACGGACTTGGAGGCGCAGCATTTGCCATCAACCCGGCACTCACCTTCTTCTACCCAATAGGCGGAGCGGTATTCGGAGGCCCGGTGTTCCTGCTGCTTCTCGCAAAGGTCCACAAGCGCGGCGCACTTGTGATAACAGGAGTTGTCTTCTGCATTCTTGGTCTTGTGACAGGGATGCACTGGGGCATGGACTTTGGAGCACTCATCGCCCTTGTGATCGCGGATTTCATAGCGGCATCCGGCAAATACGGTGACATGAAGAGAAATATCCTTGCATACATGATCTACTGTATCGGACCTGCCGGTACATATTTCGTATTCTATATCGATCCACAGGGCTGGGCGAAAACCATGCTCAAAAACGGCACCACACAGGATTACATAGACACCATGAGTAAGGCTGCCAGCGCCAGCACACTTGTGATCATGGTTCTCGGTACATTTGCAGTGGCTGCACTCAGCGGTTTCATCGGATCACGTCTGATGAAGAAGCAGTTCGAGAAGTCAGGAGTGACCGCATGACCATAGCATTTGACCCTAGAAGCAAGATACTGGTTATATTCCTGGTCGTTTTGTGTACGGCATTTCTTCCCTCCCTCGAATGGGAGGGAGCTTTGATCGCTCTGATTCTGGTATTCGGCTGTCTGAGCAGAAGGATCAGAAGCTCTCTCGGCTGGACTGTAGTCTATGCGGCGGCATATATTTTCTGGAACTGGTACATTTCCCAGGATTCAGGACTTGGCCACACCATGCTTATCGCGTGGACCGGACTCATGTTCAAGCTCTTCCCATGTCTCATGATTTCTTCAATAGTTCTCAAAACCACAAAGATCAACGAGTTTTTGACCGCCATGAACAGATCTCACGTTCCAAGACAGATAGTGATCCCGCTTGCCATACTTCTCAGATATCTTCCGACGGTCAGGGAGGACTGGTCATATATCAGGGATGCCATGATCCTCAGGGGCATAAGCCCGACACTCTGTGGCTTCATCACCAGACCTGCCCTCACCATGGAGTGCCTCTATGTGCCGCTGCTCATCACAGCTTCAAAGACCGCTGACGATCTGAGCATCGCATCCATGACGAGGGGCATCGAGCACCCTGGCGCGCGCACCAGCATAACCGAGCTGAAAATGCGGTGGTATGACTTCATCGCTGTAGCTGCATTTGCTGCATTTACCATATCATCTATCATCGTGGGAGGAATATTATGATCGAACTTAACAACGTATCATTTCAATATGCCGGAAATCCCCAGGAATGTCTCAGGAACATAGATCTCCATATACATAACGGAGCATGTGTCCTTCTGTGCGGAGGTTCAGGCTGTGGCAAGACCACCATATTGAGACTCATAAATGGTCTTATACCGGATTATTTCGATGGAGAGCTGTCGGGGAATGTCCTGTATAACGGCTCCGATATCTCTGATATGGAGATGTATGAGAGATCCCGTTTCGTGGGAAGTGTGTTTCAGAATCCACGAACCCAGTTTTTCAATGTCGACACCGACAGCGAGATAGCATTTGGCATGGAAAATCTTGCGATGAACCCAGAGGTCATGAAGGCCCGCATGGACGACACAACACATCGTCTACGCCTTGCGCCTCTCCGCGGGAGAAGCATATTTGAACTCTCCGGAGGCGAAAAGCAGAGAATAGCATTTGCCAGTGTGTATGCCATGAATCCCGATGTGTTTCTCCTCGACGAACCGTCGTCCAACCTGGATCTGGAGTCCATAGACGAGCTGCGACTCCAGATCAGAACCATCAAGGAACAGGGGAAAACTATACTCATATCTGAGCACAGAATATATTACCTCATGGATCTCGTAGACCGGATAGTATTTATAGAGGACGGCCGTATACGGGAGATCCTTACTCCAGGAGAACTGACCGAGGAGAAAAGGCTTGCCCTGGGGCTCAGGTGCACCACAAAGAAATCTGTCCTGATTCCTGCAACGAGACGGCAGCCTGAGACAACTTGTCCTGACACTACCAGCCATGACACTACCGGCCATGACACTACCAGCTCTGATACTGCCAGCCATAACACTGCCAACTCTGACACACCCAGATTCACTCTCCGCATTGAGAACCTATCACTTATGAGGGGCAAACGGACACTGCAAAAAGGACTGTCAATGGAAGCCCATACTGGCAACGTCATCGGAATCATCGGGCCAAATGGCTCTGGCAAGACCACGCTTCTGCGTACCCTGTGCGGTCTGCACAAGGAATACAGCGGGCGCATATCCCTAGAGGGAAATATCCTTAAGAAAAAGGAGCTTAACAAGCTGTCCTATCTGGTTATGCAGGACGTAAACTATGAGCTGTTTGCCGATTCAGTGGCAAATGAGTGCCGGCTTGGACTTCCGGGCGTCAGTGACGAACTGGTGGATGTCACCCTGACGGAGCTCGGACTTCATGCATACAGGGACCGTCACCCTGCCACACTATCCGGTGGTCAGAAACAGAAAGTAGCCGTGGCGGTCAGCATGACCTGTCATAAAAAACTACTGATGTTCGACGAGCCCACCAGCGGACTGGACTACCAGAGTATGCTTCAGGTCACAGAGCTCATACGGCATGTGGCGGAGGACGCGATAGTCTTTATCGTATCCCACGATTCAGAATTCCTGAATCTGGTATGCACACAAATATATAAACTCAATAAGGAGAACAACAATGAAGAAGAGCAATAAAAAGCAAGGTCCCGTCTCCCTGCTCCTGTCATGGGCGGGGCACGACAGACGCTGGCTGATACTGTCCGTCATATGTGCATTTGTCAGCGGACTGCTGGCGATAGGCGTATACATAGGAATATATAACATCATGAATGCTCTGGCATCAGGTACATGCACCAGACAGGTCATCGTAAAGAATGCCATTCTGATAACATCCACCGTCATAGTGCGCCAGATATCGCTGGCATGCTCCGGTGTCAGCAGCCACAAGGGCGCATACGGCGCACTGTTCCGCGTGAGATGCATGGTGACCGAGCATCTGGCAAAGGTCCCCCTCGGAGCACTGGACGAAAAAAGCACCGGGGACATGAAAACGATCATCAACGAGGACATTGAAAAGCTTGAGAGAGGCCTTGCGCACAATCTTCCAGAGTTCATCGGATACTGTACCGGACCATTTGTGATATTCTTCTATCTCATGTCGGTTAATGTCCGTCTGGCACTGTTGTCGCTCCTGCCCATCATCGCAGTTGCGGTCATCATGGTATTTATATTTATCAATATGTTCAACCTCACGGACCGTGCGGGCAGATCTGCGGCGGCATTCAACTCCGTCATCATTGAATACATAAACGGGATGCGCCAGATCAAGGCGTACAACATGGGAAGCGGCTCATTTGCAAAATACCACGCCGCCATAGACGAGGAGAACACTGTATGGAATCTGATGTCCAAAAAGACCGGGCCGCTCTACGCAGCATTCACCATCGCGCTGGAAAGCGGTATGATAATCCTCCTGCCCGTGGGCGGCAAGCTGCTCCTCGGCGGCTCCATCACCGCCGGGGTATTCCTGCTGTTTGCCTATATAGGATCTATGTACCTCACCGAGCTTCTGCCACTGCAGCAGCTTGCCATGGAACTTGCGCAGGTATTTGCCGCCATCGGCAAGGTCCATGGGATACTCGATATACCTGTGTTTGAGGGTGAACGCCACTTCCCGGCACAAACTGATATCGCCATGGAGAATGTATCATTCAGATACGAGAGCAGCACTGAAAATGTCCTGAGCGGCTGTAATCTCAGCCTTGCACAGGGAGAGAAGCTGGCGATAGTAGGAGTATCCGGCGCAGGAAAGAGCACTATAGTGGAGCTTATCTCAAGGTTCTACGATGTAACCGAAGGATCTGTGAAGATCGGCGGTGTGGATGTGAGGGATATTTCATACGAAGAACTTCTTGCAAACACTGCCATCGTATTCCAGAAGAGCTTTCTCACCTCTGGGACTGTACTTGAAAATATACGCATGGGGAAAAATGCGTCTCTTGACGAGGTCCGCCACGCTGCGCGGCTTGCCCAGATAGATGACTACATCATGTCACTGCCAGATGGTTACGAGACAAACGTCGGCAGCATCCAGTCAAGATTCTCCGGCGGTGAGAAACAGAGGATCGCCATAGCCAGAGCCATACTCAAGGATGCACCTGTGCTTATCCTCGACGAAGCCACCAGCGCAGCCGATCCTGAAAACCAGTCACAGATAGACCTTGCCATCGAAAATCTGTGCAAGAATAAAACCGTCATCATAGTTGCCCACCGTCTTGACGTGGTGAGCATGTGCGATAAGGTCGCCGTCGTCGAGCACGGACGCATAAGCTCATTTGGAACCCACGATGAGGTCTTAAGAGAAAATGAATACTACAAACACGCATGGGATGTATACAAGGAGGCACACGATGTTACATACAGACTCGCATGATCCATTCAAGAAAAATGCCAGATTCATCGCTGGCATCATAATGACTATAATAGAGGGAATACTGTCCGCCAGCGTCAGCTTCTCCGTGTTCATACTGGTGTACTGGCTGCTAAATGGTGAGATCTCCGCCTCACGGATAAAGGCCCTCACCATCGCCGTGACCGTGATATTCGTGATCCGTTTTCTCCTGTACGGAGTCGGCTACACCCTCGGTCAGATAGGCGGCGCACAGATATCCAGAAATATCCGTCTGTTCCTCGGTGATAAGATAAAGCGTATTCCCATGAGTCATTTCACAAAGGGCAACATGGGCGGTTACATCAATGTGCTGACATCCGATGTCGCCAAATATGAGCAGATCCTCACTCACAAAACAGGCAACCTGGTGAAAAACGGTGTCATCTCACTGATGATCATCTGTTTTTCTCTCAAGCTGTACGCCCCTGCCGGGGTGGTTCTCCTGATCGCGGCTGCGGTATTTGTTCCCGAGATGCTGCTGTCTTTCAGGATCGTAAATAAATACGGCTGTGAGAGAAACCGCATATACAACAACTCCGTCAGTTCAGTAGTCGAGTACATAACCGGGATACAGACCCTGAGGGCCTATGGTATGACAGGAGTCAATAATGAGAAGCTCACCGAATGTCTGAAGGAGTTCAGCGATATAAGCTACCGCTATGAGGCAAGGGGAATTCCTGTGTCGTTCAGCTTCAACATCATACAGTGGCTGTCCCTGCCAGCCGTCATGGTGATCGGAGCAAGGCCATGGCTTTCCGGAACACTCACAGGTGCGGACTTTCTGATGCTGTGCATGGTGCCGGTACTGCTGACCAAGCTTCTCATGTCCATATCAATAGACGTGTTCAGTTACAAGAATATGCTGCTCTCAAAGACAGCGATAACCAATATTGTAAACGAAGATGAGGAGCCAGTCTCCTCTCAGACATTTGCTCCATCAGGCAGCGAGGTATCATTCAAGGGCGTCTGCTTCTCATACGATGCAGAGCGCGAGGTCCTGCAAGACATAGATCTGATTATCCCAGAGGGAAAATTTACCGCCATAGTAGGTGATTCCGGATCTGGCAAATCAACGCTTATGAACATGATCGGCAAATACTATGACCCATGCAGCGGAACCGTGTGCATCGGAGGACTGGATCTTAAGAACTTTCCTTCGGAACAGGTGCTTTCATACATATCACTTGTTGATCAGGATGTATTCCTGTTCAACGACACCGTGCGGGAAAATATCCGCCACGCCAGACCATCTGCAACTGATGTTGAGATCGAGGCTGCATGTGAAAGAGCAGGATGTACAGAATTTATCTCCAGACTTGCAAATGGGTACGACACTGAGATCGGGGAAAACGGCTGTCTGCTCTCAGGAGGTGAGAGGCAGCGGTTATCCATCGCCCGCGCGATCCTCCGTGACTCTCCTATAGTTCTACTGGACGAGGCGACATCAGCCCTGGATATAGAAAATGAGCTCAAGGTCAAGCATGCTATACAGCAGCTCCTTGGAAGCCACAAGACTGTCGTCATGATCGCACACACACTTCCGATCATACGATATGCCGACCAGATAGTTGTCATCGACGACAAAACAATAGCAGAGACCGGAATCCACGAAGAACTGCTTGCAAGACAGGGCAAATACTTCAGAATGTGGAACTGTCTGTACTAATTTGAAGTATATAAAAAGACTGGCAAATTGATACATACAAATGTTCAATTTACCAGTCTTTTTATATTATTTCATCACCGCATTATACACATCCCTCTTAGGGACTCCGCGGTCTACAGCCGCCTGCTTAATCGCATCCTTTTTGGACATGCCCTGATCAACGTACATCTGGACATGTTCCTCCACAGACATAGCCTCGAACGAGCTCTTCTTCTCCTCCTCAAGTTTCTTCACATCAAGCCCTTCTATCACGATGACGAACTCTCCTCTCGGGTCTTCCTCCTCATAACGGGAGATGGCCTCGGAGAGCATCATCGGCTCTATCGTCTCATGCTTCTTGGTGATCTCCCGGGCAAGAGTGATATGCCTGTCACCAAGAGTCTCCATGAGTTCCGCCAAAGTCTTTTTCAGTTTATGGGGAGCCTCGTACATGACCATGGTCCTCGTCTCACGCTTCATCTCCTCAAGAACCCTCGCCCTGTCCTTCTTGTCATATGGAAGAAATGCCTCAAATGCAAATCTTCTCGTCGAAAGCCCTGAGCTGATGAGTGCCGATATGCATGCACACGCTCCTGGCACCGGTGTGACCTCAAGCCCTGCGGCAAGAGCTTGTCTCACAAGCTCCTCCCCGGGATCAGATATTCCCGGAGTTCCCGCATCTGTTATGACAGCCACGTTCTGTCCCTGCTGCATCTTCTCAACAAGAACCTTTGCCTTGTCGTATTTGTTGTATTCATGATAGCTTGTCATCGGGGTCTTTATCTCAAAGTGGTTGAGCAGCTTGATACTGTTCCTTGTATCCTCCGCCGCTATCACGTCCACTTCTTCAAGAACCCTGACGGCCCTGTATGTCATATCCTCAAGATTGCCTATAGGTGTCGCCACCAAGTATAACTTTCCTGCCATATATATCCTCTCTTCTGCTGAATATCTGTCTATTGAAAATTAATTTTGTATGTCTCTCATAGCTTGCACTGTTCGAATTATAACACATCTTTCACGGATATGAGAAACTGATTGGCGCAAGAATGGATGATTGAATATCATCGCCAGTATACCTATAATAGTCAGCGTCTTACATGTATTGCAGACAGTCACTGTATACACATTGTGCAGACATACAGCTTCAGCTCTCGCCAAAGGCGTCTATTAATGAGCTGATGTTCAAAAAAGGGAGGACAATAATGATAAAGCGCAAACTACTTACAACTATGCTCACTCTGGCAATAGCAGCCACGACAGCATTTACGCCACAGATAGTTCAGGCTTCCGCTGCCCAGGCAGACACCGCCACCATATCGGCAGCACAGCAGTCATCTGATTTTCAGATCAAGAATGGTGTTCTGATAAAATATACAGGAACATCTAAGAATGTAAAAATACCGGATACTGTCAGATCCATCGGAGAAGAGGCTTTCTACTGCAACAAAAATATCGAGTCCGTGACCATTCCCAACACTGTGACATCCATCGGGGAAGCAGCGTTCTGCGGATGCACTGCCTTAAAAAGCTTAACGGTTCCAGACAGCGTACGCACCGTAGAAAAGGCAGCATTTTCATTCTCTGGCATAACCAGCGTTTCTTTATCCAACAATATTACAGTTATACCAGAGAGATGCTTCATGGCCTGCTACAATCTTACCTCGGTCAAGTTCGGTAAGAAGATTTCTATAATCGGTGACTACGCCTTTTTCCAGTGTAAGAACATGACAAAGCTCAGCATACCGGCAACTGTGACAAAGCTTGCTGACAACTCGTTTTTCAACTGCTGGAAGCTCAAAGATATTTATTTACCATCATCACTGACAAGCATTGAAGATACCGCATTTGACGATTTTTACACAAAATCTTTTGTATGCCCTAAGAATTCATATGCAGAATCCTTTCTGAAGAAAAAGGGATACTCATACAAATATGAGCAGACGATAACTGCAGCTAACATATGGAAGACATATGGTGACAAACCATTTTACATCAATGCCCGGACAGTAAGCGGCAGGAAACCTTCGTACCAGTCGTCAGATAAATCAATAGCAAATGTGACATCTGATGGCAGAGTCGTTATAAAAGGCTGTGGTCAGGCCAAAATCACAATGACTATTTCCGGGGATTCCCAATACACATCTGCAAGCAAAACCATACAGATAACCGTGAAACCACGAACCCTGGCTGCATGCACTCTGAAATCCAGGAAAAAGGGACAGCTCAATATCTCATGGAAAAAGGATACTACTGTAACGGGATATGTCATTCAATACTCAAGGGACAAGAAATTTAGAAAAGGGGTAAAGCAGATCACTATACCTAAGAACTCTATTTACAACAAAAAAATTACCAGACTGACTCCAAACAGGAGATACTATGTACGTATATATGCATACAAGAAAGTTGGGAAGAACAGGATCATTGGCAATTGGAGTAAAACATCTACAATAATCACCAAGAAAAAATAGAGCGCCTAATCTTGTCTACACAGATCGAGGCACAATAAAATACCCGGTAGAAATTTACTGAATCACAGTAATCTACCGGGTATTTTTCTTTATAACCAAAATCACAGATATTTTCTGCTGACTCTTATCTTTTCGCACTGCCCTCATATGTCGCCAATAACTGCTCCGTATACACTCCCGGAGCTTTGTAGACTATCATAGGCGGATCGATCTTGATCATGGAATTGCCACCCTTCACAGCCTCCACTATGACCATGTTCGGCTCCTTGTCTATGTATGGATGCACAAGTTGCATCCTCTTTGGCTCAAGCCTGTACTCATGCAGACATTCAAATATCTCAGCCAGCCTGAACGGCTTGTGTATCATATAGAAGCTTCCGCCGGGTTTAAGCGCATACTGTGCCGCCGCAACCACCTGATCCAGAGTCACATGAACCTCGTGCCTCGCTATGTTCTTCGGGGCATCTGGATTCTCCAGTCCGTGACTGCCCTTTATGTAAGGCGGATTCGAGGTAACTATATCAAAGGAGGCCTTCCTGTAGTTACAAGAGACCTCCTTTATATCTCCGTTATCTATTCGAACCAGGCCGTCAAGGCCATTGAGGCTCACGCTTCTCGACGCCATGTCCGCACACTCAGGCTGGATCTCTATACCTATAAAACGTGCATCATTCACTGGCTTAGCATCCGCCAATCCACGTTCTATTTCCGGATGATCAGACGCTATCTTGCGGTCAATGGCATCCAGAACAGCCAGCCTCTCCTCACGGGTAAGAGACCCTTCGCCATACTCCTTTGCAGCGAGCAGTATAGGTATGATTCCGGTTCCCGTTCCGAGATCCAGATATCTGCCCTTACGCTTAAATCTCACATAATTTGCCAGCAGCACCGCATCCATGCCAAAACAGAACATACCGCTGTTCTGTATGATCTGGTAACCCTTGCACTGCAGATCATCTATTCTCTCGTCAGGTTTGATAACCACTTCCAGTTTAGTCGTCAAATTTGGACTTTCCACCCTTGTCCTCCAATGCCTCAAGTGCCTTGTACTCCTCAGCACTGAGTCTCTCTGAATTCTTCTTTCTCTTAGGCTTGAACTTCAGTTCACCCACAGGATACTCCATGACTTCCTTGTTGTCATCCTTGTCGGTCACAACTATCTTTACCTTCTGGCGAAGAACGTTCACCGACATGACCTCGCCCTTGTTGCCATCTATGGTTCTTACAAAATCTCCCACATTCGGAAGCTTCTCGTTCAGATACTCGTAAGTATCCTGCTCATGCTTCAGACAACACATGAGTCTTCCGCACACACCGGATATCTTCGTAGGATTCAGGGACAAATTCTGCTCCTTTGCCATCTTGATGGACACAGGAACGAACTCCGACAAATGCTTGTTACAGCAGAGCTCCCTTCCACATATGCCGATTCCGCCAACCATCTTGGTCTCATCGCGGACACCGATCTGTCTGAGCTCTATTCTTGTCTTGAATACCGATGCCAGATCCTTTACCAGCTCTCGAAAGTCGATTCTCCTGTCTGCTGTGAAATAGAACAGCACCTTATTGTTGTCAAATGTATACTCAGCCTCGATAAGCTTCATGTCCAGCTTATGCTTTGCGATCTTCTCAAGACATATGCCAAATGCTCTCTTGCTCTTCTTCTTGTTATCCTCGTATCTTCTGGTGTCATCCTCTGTGGCAATTCTTATGATCGGCTTGAGCGATGCCGTTATCTTGCCCTCTTCTACCTCTCGTCTTCCCAGAACCACTTTGCCGTACTCCACTCCCCTTGCGGTCTCGACAATGACAAAACTGCCGGCCTCTACCTCAAAGTTCTGTGGATCAAAATAATATATCTTACCGTTTGGTCTGAAACGAACTCCTATAATCTCTTTCATTAACAATTCTCCTTCATGGTTAGGAGCATAAGCTCCATGACAATGTCAAAGCTGACATTCGCCTCAAGTCTGACCTTGGCCTTGTCCATGGACTTGAGAACCTTTTCTATACCCTCATAACTGATGTGCGAGGACTGCTTTCTTATATCAGAATAATATTCCTTAAACATCAGACGGCCCGGGTTGTTGGACACCTTGAGCATAAGAATGTCCCTGTACCACATCATCATCAGATCGATGTAGTCACTTACCTTGAGCTTGTACAGCTCCATATTCTTAATGGCAAATATCATGTCATCAACCGACATATCACTTATATGTCTCATGAACTTCACCACATTTTCCTTGATCTCCTTGTACTCATCACTCGTTGCAAGCCTGATGGCCTTTCCCAGATTGCCTTGGGCAAAATCCATACAGAAGTCAGCCTTCTGCTTGTCCAGCTTGAGCTCGTTCATGAGATAATCAAGTATATCATGCTCCCTGACAGGCTTAACGTTAAGCACTATACATCTGGACTGTATCGTCTGAAGCATCTTATCAAGATTGTTGGTGAGCAGTATGATTATTGCATAGGACGGCGCTTCCTCGATCGTCTTTAACAAAGCGTTCTGTGCATTTACATTCAGAAGCTGTGCATCCTCTATAACATATATCTTATATCTGCTGCTATAAGGCTTGATATCAATATCAGAATTCACCTGATCACGTATCTCCTCAACTGAGATAACATTTGGCTTGTCGTGGGTCACCCACACGATATCAGGCTGATTTCCCGTCTCACACTGAAGACATGACTTGCAATGATTACATGGCTCTGTACCGCCCTCCTCACACTGGAGAGTCTTGACCAGCGCCCTGGTAAGGGTCTTTTTTCCACTTCCTGTCTCGCCATTGATGATGTAGCCCTGGGATATCTTACCCAGCTCAATGCTGCTCTTGAAGTGGCGTATTATGTCCTCATGTCCGATTATGTCTGTGAAATCTATCATATATACCAACTCCCTTACAATTAATTGTTTCTGTATGTCTATTCTGATCTTCTCCAAAATCAAAATATATTAAAGATTAAGTTTCTTCTCTACATACCCTACTATTATACCATGAATCTCATCAATAGGTAAAGTAGCGTCTATCTTCACTATCCTCTCAGGGTGCATATCCGCAAGCATGCGGTATCCATCCACGACCTTTTGATGGAACTCCATTTTTTCATTCTCCATTCTGTCAAGTTCAGCCTGGTTCTTCTTTCTGGATATTCCCTCCTGGGCGTCAAGATCCATGAGGAACGTCATATCCGGCATGATTCCCTGAAGTGCAAATTCATTTACCTTATATACCGTGTCAACTCCGAGTCCTCTTCCGATTCCCTGATACACAGCGGATGAGTCCACAAATCTGTCCGCGATCACAGCCTGTCCGACTTCAAGCGCAGGCTTTATGTTCTCCTTCACAAGCTGGGCTCTTGCCGAAGCGTACAGAAGCAGCTCCGTCATGTATCCCATCTCCGTAAAATCCTTATTCAGGATAACCTCACGGATCGCCTCGCTTATAGGATTTCCACCTGGATCTCTGGTTATCAGCACGTCATATCCCTTTTTCTCCAGATACTCCTTAAGCAGCTCCCTCTGTGTAGTCTTGCCCGCTCCGTCCGGGCCCTCTATAGTTATAAATATTCCTCTCATATCTTAACCCTGCCATATGCGATTCCTGCACATGTACACCTTTCATATTTATATTGTGATTCTTCTCAAGCCTTCCAGATCATAATGCTACACATCATTCTCCGCACAGCACTTTGATATAACCATCATTTACGCCTGCCACATTGAGTCCGCTGTCTAGCATGGCCTTTATTCCGTCAACAGCCTGTCTGTCAACGACCTCTCCCGGCGCCAGCACCGGTATCCCCGGCGGATATGCATATACAAATGCTCCTGACACCTTTCCGGTCGCATCCTCCATCGGCACACTCTCCACTGATCTGTCCCACGCGATTCCCGGCGGCATGGCAGATCTTCTTCCGGATATGATATCCATCTCCTGCCGATTTGATTTATCCGGCTCACAACGCAGCCTCCTGTCTATCTCGTTCATCGCCTTAAATAGTATATCATAACTATCTGCACTGTCCACAACAGAAGATATACAGATAACATAACTCACCGAGGCCATCTCAACGATCAGCCCATATCTGTCCGCCAGAATATCTGCAAGCATAACACCAGTGAATTTCTGTCCTGACTCGTCCACAGTTCCCGGTCTCACGACAAATACCAGCCTGCCCTCATCATGGCCGAACACTTTACACGCAGCACAGCTCTCATCATTTTTCACCGAGGAAGCATCAGGTCTGAACAACCGTATATTTCTTAGCCCATCACATTTCCCGGCAAATGCCTCAAGCCTCCGTCCATACCTGACAAATTCATCCCTGTTATTTGCGCCAAATGCAACCGCCTTCTCCATGCTCTGCATAAATATATACGAAGGCGAAGAGGTCTGGAATATCTGCAGATATCTTCTCACCCTCTCATCAAGCTCAGGATTCATCACATGAAGAAGTGATGTCTGTGTAAGTGCCGGCATGGTCTTGTGAAGACTCTCGATGACGATATCTGCGCCCTGCTGCATAGCGGTCTCATGTCCTTCCATGAAATTCAGATGCGCTCCCTGTGCTTCATCGACTATAAGGTATATTCCATACCTGTGTACTATCCCGGCTATGGTCCTTATATCAGATATGACACCCTCATATGTCGGCGATGTGATTATCACCGCTCTTGGCTTTCTGTCATCTTCTACCAATTCCTTAAGAGCAAGCTCCAGCTTATCCGGCGATATGTCCCCCAGTATATCCGTTCTTTCCTGTGTCTCGTTATTGCATTCACCACTGACATCCATCTTCTCCTGAGTCTCGTTATTGCATTCATCAACGGCATATATTCCTTCCTGAGTTTCGTAAACATCTTCACCACTGGCATCCGTCACACTGTCCGACATTGCCTTATCCACGCCGTCTGGCCAGCTCATACTCACATAATCCGGCACTATATATTCAGGCTCCAGCTCCAGCATACAGATGGCGTTGTACACCGCCTTGTGGCAGTTACGTGCCGCAAGTATCACGTCTCCCCTGTGGCAGGTGGCGTGTATTGCCGTCATAAGTCCGGATGTGGAACCGTTCACCAGCATATATGTTGCAAATGTTCCATACACCTTCTTCATCTCGGCAAGACTGTCCGCTATGAACATCTCCGGCTCATGCATGTCATCAAGATCCTTCGCCTCAGTGAAATCATGCGCATACACCCCGTTCCAGAAGTTTTCTGCCGTTTCCAGCAACTGCCTCTTGTGTCCCGGCATGTGCCACGGGTATGTACCCTTCTCTATATACTTTTCAAGTGCTTCATTTATATATTCCTTCACCAGTTTTTCTCCGTAACATAGATTCTGTGTGATATAATACCATACTTTTATGTATTTGTAACAGCACGAACTTCTCCCAACGTCTACACATATATAAAAAACAGGAGAAGCTCTATCCGGCTTCTCCTGCGAGGGGGTATGAAAAGAAAGTTTTGCCTATTTTATGATCTTCCAAATGCCGCAACGGCATCCTCGATCTTCTGTAATTCATCATCGGTCATAACTGTATGTGCCTGCTTCTCTGCAGCCTTGAGATTGCTGATTATCTGCTCAGGCTTTGATGCACCGATCAGCACTGTTGTGACCTCAGGTTTATTCAGCAGCCATGCGATGGCAAGCTCTGAGAGCTTCATATCATATCCGGCTGCGATCTCATTTAACTGGTTGAGGAGTGGTCTCTTCGCAAGCACCTGATCCTCATGAAGGAATCTTCCATCCTTCACTGCCCTGCTGTCCGCCGGCATCTCCTTCAGGTATTTGTCTGTCAGCATTCCCTGTGCCAGTGGCGAGAAGCATATGAGGCCCTTGCCCGATGCATATGTCTGCTTCAGGAGTCCATTCTTCTCAACGGTTCTGTCAAGTATGCTGTATCTGTTCTGATTTATTACAAATGGTACATGGAGCTCGTCCAGTATTCTCTCTGCCTTTGCCATGGTCGGTCCGTCATAGTTGGACAGTCCAACATAAAGTGCCTTTCCACTCTTCACTATCTGTGCCAGCGCACCCATAGTCTCCTCAAGTGGAGTATTTGGATCCATTCTGTGATGATAGAATATATCTACATACGGAATTCCAAGTCTTTTCAGGCTCTGATCAAGACTTGCTATGAGGTACTTCCTGCTGCCCCAGTTACCGTAAGGGCCCTCCCACATATCATATCCGGCCTTAGTGCTGATTATCAGCTCATCCCTGTACGCTCCAAGATCCTCTCGGAGAATCTTTCCGAAGTTCTCCTCAGCACTTCCGTACATAGGTCCGTAATTGTTTGCTATATCAAAATGTGTTATTCCGTTGTCAAATGCGGTAAAACACATCTTCTTCATGTTCTCATAGTCGTCATTTGTTCCAAAGTTGTGCCAGAGCCCAAGTGCCAGTGGTGGCATCATGAGACCGCTCTTGCCGCAATGTCTGTAAAATCCTGTACCCTCAACATTCTTATATCTGTTCTCTGCTGCCTTGTAATCTCCCATATCGATACCTCTCTAAAAAATATTATCTCGAAAAATATCCACTTCCCGTTCATGTATGATCCGGGGTTCACGCAAAAGAAACCACCCCACTTACAACTTCATGGACACTGATGGTTTCTTTTTTATATACGCAAGTTATCACTACATTTTGAAGTATATCATACCGATTACGTCAAAAAAATATGAATATTTTTGTATTTTATATGAAATTTTTATTATGATTTCTACAAATGTTCTGCCCCAATTATCCCGGGCCTTTTTACTATTCTCTGTATGTCTGTTACGCATTTACCGGGAGCTTATCACCACCGAAAAAATATCATCCTGATACGACAGACTTCCCTTTAAACCATACTTGTCAAGTATCGTCTTCACAACAAAAAGCCCAAGTCCACTGCCACCGCCCGTTCTGCTGCCGCTGCCCTTCACATACGGACTCCACAGCGAATCTATATCGTCCGGCAAGTCACCGTCCGTTGTGTTGCTTATTGTCACCTTTCCATCTGCCATCTCTATATCTATAATTCCATTTTCCCTGCCGTGTCTCACCGCATTTGTCACCAGATTTTCCGCAACGCGTTTCATAGATTCCATATTTGCATTTAAAGTGCAATCCCCCTCAAATGTCACCACCATATTCTTTCTCTGTATTGACACCTCATTTTCGGCTATAACTTTTCTGAAGAGTTCAACCATGTCGACACTCTCAGGCTTTTCTCTTTTTCGCCGCTTTCCGGTCTCCAGCCTGTCTATCTCCAGCATCTGCTCGATCATTCCATTCATTCTGCGCACATTTTCTGATATTGCCTCCGCATACTGCTGCCTCTTGTCCGTATGCACATTTGCGATAAGGTTCTCCGCATAACCTGACATGGCCATGAGAGGGGTTTTGAGATCGTGAGCCATGGCATTTGTCATATTTCGTCTGTACTCCTGACGGTCATAGCGGCTCTTTCTCGTCAGGTATATGACAGCAGTTGCAAATACAGTTATGCACGCTATACACCATGCAGCTATCCTTCCTATATCCCCGGCCAGCTCCCGTATGACTGCGTCTGCGTCATAGGAACACACGCCGACAAGTATGCACTGTCTGCCATTTGCCAGCGTGACTCTGCCCTCCATGGCGGCGTATACCCTGCTGTCATCATCCTGGATGCCACACACATTGTTTCCTGTGTAATCTATCTTCTTTTTACCGAACAAAAAACCTCCGTTTGTAGAGTCTATGTGACAAGTCCATACCAGTCTGGTCATCTGTCCGCTTGCCACATACCAGGTACTGGACGCTTTGACAACCCTGTCCAGCGCATCACTCTCGGTTTCCAGAAGCTGATCCATATCCCTGAATGTCCTGATATCCGTCACCACATACTTTTCTCCATTCATGACAAATGTTGAACTTATAGTGTCATTAAAAGTAAGCTTTTCCAGTGTCACATCATACTCCGAATACCCCGACGTATCCGCCGGGCCATCGTAAAATACGCTCTCGTCCGTGTATCTGTCAGTACCCTGTATCGTGAAACTGCTTCCATTTTCACTATCCCGCAGATACACTTTTCCTATGCACGGATCGGTTATGCTCTTCACTCCGCAGATGTCCCCCGAATATTCATATACCGACACCCTGTCGTCCAGAACCTTCGTCAATCCACTGTCATCACACACATAATATCCACTTATGTCGGTATCCAGATTCCTGACACACATGATCGTAAATGGCTCATTTTTATTTACAATGCTGTTCAGATCTATCCTCTGGAATGTTTCCAAATCATACAGTCTATATAAGGTATTACAGTTATTTATAAAATAGTGATTGTACAGCCAGTCTTCATTTGTCACATACATTAATACATCGCCATTCAAATATGAATTCCACATTATCGTATTGTATGCCCTTATATACGCCGCACAGTCTTCATCCACGGAATCGGCAAATTCATCCTGAGTCTGCACTGTGTTCATCCTCTCATGGACACTTCCCATCATATCTTCAACGGAATCAGACATCTTGTTATACAGCATCACACTCGCAGTTCTGTATGACACATATGCCAGAGTTCCGATCAGAACCGTACATACTGAAGCCACCACGATCAGCTCCACCCACCATCTGGGTTTTCTCATACCATCACTCCTCCTTATCACATATCCTTTATCTGGTATCCCTTTGTGATGACAGTCTTTATCTGCCCGGCAGCCTTGCCAAGTGCCTTCCGCAATTTTCTTATGTGATCGTCCACAACTCTGGCCCTGCCGTCGTAGTCATAGCCCCATATATTCACGAGCAGTTCATCCCGTGACACCACCCGTTTTCTGTTCTCCATAAGGTATGTGAGAAGTTCCAGTTCCTTCCGCGGCATATCCACGGCTGCACCGTCCACTGTCACCGTGAGAGCTGACGTATCACAGGATATCAAACCACACACAAGTTCCCTGTGGATAACGGTTCCCTTCGCCCGTCTCACAAGTGCGACAGATCTGGCATACAATTCTGCAATGGCAAATGGCTTGACCACATAGTCATCGCAGCCAAGCGTATATCCATACAGCACATCCTCCTGCCTGGCTCTGGCTGTCAGGAAAATAACCGGTACATCGCTGGTCTTTCTTATCTGTCTGCACAGTTCCCAGCCATCCACTCCCGGAAGCATTATATCTAACAGCACAAGGTCATACTGATTCTCATAGAGCATTTCCTCAGCCCTTAAGCCATCACAGGCGCAGCTCACTTCCATCTCACTTCCATCTACTCCTGTGAAATAATCAGCCACAGCCTCCCTTATGTCGTGGTCATCCTCCACCAGAAGAACCTTGTATCCCATCTTTGCACCTCCTAAAATAAACATTCTCCCTTCTCATCCGTCCAGCCACAATACATCTGAAACATATATACAAAAGGCGGCATCTACTGTCATCATATTAACATGATATACAGACAATGTCGCCTTTCTGTGTCCTTTATTCCGCTTTCACAGCCCATCTCATCTTCGTCGATCTCGCCCTCGGATTGCGGGCGCACTCCTCCGCTGAAGGTCTGATGACATCCTTGCTCACTTCACTGTAGATTCCAGCCTTCGCTCCCGCCTTGAATGCTCTCTTTACCAGTCTGTCCTCGCCGGAATGGAATGTAAGTATCGCCACCCTTCCGCCTGGTCTGAGCGCATCCGGCAGCTTGTCGAGGAAATCATACAGAACCTCAAACTCACTGTTCACATCTATTCGAAGTGCCTGAAAACATCTCTGACAGGATTTCTTCACGGCCTCTTTCCGCTCCTTCTCTGGCACAAATGAAAGTGCCTCCTCGATGGCTTCCTTCATCTGCGTGGTGGTCTCCACATAATTCTTAGTGCGGTTTCTCTTCATGATGACCGTGGCTATCTCCTCAGCGTATGGCTCATCCGAGTTCTCCTGGAACATTCCCACAAGTTCCTCATATGATACTTCTCTCAGACGTTCCGCCGCCGACTCCCCCTTCTCCGGGTCGAGTCTCAGATCCAAAGGGCCGTCAAATTTGTAGGTGAATCCTCTGTCCGGGTTATCGATCTGCATTGATGACACACCCAGATCCGCCAGAATAAAGTCAAAGCCTCCTGCTTCTTCCGCCACCTGGTCGATGTTTCTGAAATTTGTCTGCTTTATCGTGAGTATGTCCTCTCCATAACCGGCATCCGCCAGTCTCTGCTTCGTCTTCACTATCTCTATCGGATCAACGTCCAGTGCATACATATGCCCTTTTCCCTGAAGCTTCTCAAGCATACGCCTTGTGTGTCCGCCGTAGCCAAGCGTCGCATCAAGCCCCTGCTGTCCCGGCTGTATCTGAAGGAAATCCAGTATCTCATTTACACATATTGATATGTGCATTCCCGCCGGTGTACTTCCCTTGCTTATGACCTTCTCTATCGTATCAGCATATTTCTCAGGATCGTGCTCCTTGTATTTCTCCTCAAACCTCTTCGGATGAGTACCACTGTAGTGGACTCTCCTCTTGTGTATCTTTTCTTCCATTATATTCTTATCTCCTTAACCTCCAACTGCCGCGCCCGCAGCCCGGAACATTTATGTCATAATACCATATATCTATGAAACAAGCCACACACCACTAAAAAACTGGAAGCCCCGGCATTCATCCGTGACTTCCAGAATAATAGATTCATATAGTAATATTATCTTCCCTCTATGATATGGTGTATCATAGTGAGCTGGCTTCTCAGTGCATCCACAGATATCTGTCCCGGAGCGGAAGGTATTCCCGCCGTGGCAAATGATACTGTATTGCCATACATCTCGCCTGTGGTTCTCGTCTCCACGCCGAGCTCGCCCATGGATATAACTATAAGCGGAGTCTGATTTCCACACTCCTGAAGCTCCTTTGCCGCCTGCATCATGTCAACGACCTGGGAGCCCTCCTCAGGCATCATGGCTATCTTGGCTATATCTGCACCTGTGAATATGATGGACTTAAATCTGTCAACGATCTGCTCCATCGGTATGGTAGTCTTGAAATCGTGATTTGACACTATGACATACACACCCTTGGAATGAGCCTCCGCTATGACCTCATCCACGATCTCCATATCGGAGAAATATTCAACATCCACAATATCTATGTACCCACTGTCTATGGCATCCATGAGAAGGTCTCGGTACTGGCTGAGAGTCGCCTCCATACAACCTCCCTCGCCCTTTGTTCGGAATGTAAATATAATAGGGAACTGCCCCAGCTTATCATGGATCTTCGCCAGAGTCTTCATAAGTGCCTCTCTGTCAAAGCACTGTTCGTACATATCCGCTCTGAATTCCACCATGTCCGGTTCCGACTTCGCTATGATCCTCGACTGATAGTCCACATCATAATCCGTTGGAGCTACCAGAGGTACACAGATCTTAGTCATTCCCTCTCCTATCGCCACATTCTTCACATTAACGACCTTCATCACTGCCTCCTGCCTTTTTCACATTTTCCCTGCACGCTGTACAGCTATTACTTTATCTCAATTGCATCCATGAATGTCTCACACAGCTTCTGTGCGTCAACCTTGTCGACCTTATCCCAGTAGCTGATAGAACATGTAACTACATCCTCACCTGTAGGATATACCAACAGCACTTCTGTTCTGTCCATATCATATGATGTGAGCTGTATAACAAGATATGTTACCTCTGTGCCATCCTTTGCCTTCACTGTGCCATCTGTCATCTCGTTGACCTTGGAGTTCTCATCGTTGTAATACTCTGTGTAAGTATCCTTCATGTTCTTCACAAGATCACTTGCTGAATAGTGTGTATATGTAGAATAGCTTGCATATACATCGCCCTTCTCATCATTATAAGATATGGTATACTCTGAAGCATAGCTTCTCTCGTATCCCTTTGGATCATTGATCTTTACTGACTTATCGCCAAGGCTTAATGTAACCTTTGAAAGATCTTCCTCCTCTGTGCTGTCATTTGACTTCTCTGTGGTTGCTTCCTCTGTTGTAGCTGCCTCTGTTGTCTCAGGCTCTTCCTCCTCAATATC
Source organism: Bifidobacterium catenulatum (assembly GCA_963600665.1). Classification (GTDB taxonomy): domain Bacteria; phylum Bacillota; class Clostridia; order Lachnospirales; family Lachnospiraceae; genus Coprococcus. The sequence goes on from CAVCCL010000056.1 coordinate 22,124, forward strand.
CTCTGAATCGGTGCCGAGCTTTCCGTCAAGTCTGCTGTCAACACTTACTGAGTCAAATATCTCGCTCCACGCTGATACGATCTTTTCCATCTTATCCATGTTGATGTACTGCTCTCCATCATCACTGTTGAGAACTGAGTAATCAACCACATCTCCTGCTGCAGGAGCCTCTATCTTATTGTCCTTCTCTGCTACCTTGAGATTTCCTGAGCACTGAAGAACATCCTCGCCTGATACTGTAACTATGAGCTTTGCATCATTTATGCTGAATGACTCGCCCTTCTTGACATCCGCAAGGACACCCTCAAATGCAGCCTGAGCAGTCTCACCCTGTACATCAACAGATATGCTTCCACTCATCTTACCGCTGTTCTTGTCATAATCTGATGTCACATTTCCTGTGAACTCCTGGCTCTCTCCGCCGCTCATTGCTGATAATGTGTACTTCTTGTCAGTTGACATCTTATCTCCTGATGTGTCAGTCTTTGACTCACTCTTGAGCTCTATATTTACATCTGAACCGTATGTAAGTGCTATCTTTGTCACTGCATCTGATGTGACATTTCCGTCACCCATGTAATCTGCTGTGAATGAAAGCTTAACGCCTGCTGCCGCAAGGTCATAATCCCAGTCAACACGGATCACCTTGTCGTTTTCTACGTATACATTTGCAACAGCATCCTTTGTCATAACTGCACTGACCAGAGATGGGATAGTGCCGATGGACTGCTTGAGCTGATCCTTTGTAACACCCATCTGATCCATCATATCATCTGACAGATTGCTGTCCATGTACTTGTTCAGACAGTCAACCAGTGCCTGTGAGAACTCATCTATAGCGTCTGTTGTGATTGTCACTGTGTAGTGGTCTGCCTTGATAGTCTTGCCGTTTGCATTTGTGAACTCATCCTTGCCGACCTTCTCATATGTTATGGACTCTGCAAGCTTATCTGCAGCCGGCTTGAGATCCTCATCTATGATCTTCTGAAGAGCCTCGCTGTCAACTGAACCGCCTGCTCCCGCATCCTTGCTGTCGAGCTCTGCCATAACACTGTTCATATCAAATGAAAATGTCTTGGTAAAGAGATCAGGACATGACATATAGAGCGTCTGACCGATCATTACAACATCCGCGCTGACTGTCTCGCCTGCCAGTGTCATGGAAGAACCAAGCTTGAAGCTGTTCTGTCCGTCGCTCTTGGCTGTACTTGCGTCAAATGTAAATGTTGAACCGTCGAGCTGACCGTCTCCAGCAACCTTGTCGATGGTAAAATCTGACTGAACGTCCAGCTTGTCGACATCTATGTCATCTGCTCCGACGATACCTGCAATATTATTGTTCTCGAGTTCCTTTGCCGTGTTCTCCATTGCGTCCTTAACCGCATCCTTAGGACTCTTCTTGATGAACACAAAGAATACAACAACAAGTGCTGCTATGATAACAAGCGCTGCCACAACTGCTATTATGGCTATCTTGATGCCCTTTCTCTTCTTTGGAGACTCAGGCTTGTGTGCCTGATCACCGTACATGTTCACGGTCTGGTCATATACGCTCTGCTGTGCATTCATCTGCTGACCGTACTGATCTGCAAACTGCTGACCCGCAAACTGCTGATTTGCATCGTACTGCTGCTGGCCATACTGTCCTGCATACTGCTGGTTCGCTCCGTACTGCTGGTTCGCATCGTACTGCTGCTGGCCGTACTGCCCTGCATACTGCTGGTTTGCATCGTACTGCTGCTGACCGTACTGTCCTGCATACTGCTGATTCGCTCCGTACTGCTGACCTGCGTTGTACTGCTGCTGACCATACTGTCCTGCGTACTGCTGGTTTGCATCGTACTGCTGCTGACCGTACTGTCCTGCATACTGCTGACCTGCATCACCCTGCTGGTTCTGTGATGGCTGTGGGCCATCTGCGCCGTTAGGATTCATTCCGTCCGGCATCTGATTCATGTTATTATCACTCATAATATCTCCCTTTCTGTGTGAATAACCATTATCCTTCCTCTGTAAATTTACACAAATACTTATAAAATGTAAACATTTTTTATTATCTCTTCATATTATGTAAGCAATGTGAAATGGCACGTTAACACCTTATACACCACATTGCCGGCACTAAAAATCATCTTCTTCGTCGAAGCTGAGTCCAAGTTTTCCAAGTATCGACTTTGGAACATAAGCTTCTATAAATATGCCATCGTCCAGATATTCCTCCGTCTGGATCTCACCGTATTTGTGTATAAGTCCTGTGAGCCCTGCTTCAGAATATGCAAATGTATGCCTTATATATGACTTCTGATTTCTGAGTATTTCCTCTATCGCACTGGCAAGCTCCGGGAGTCCCTGTCCCGTGGCAGCCGAAATGTACAGTGTCTTGTCCGCTCTCAGATCGCGCACACCCACCAGATCATCCTTCGTTATTCTGTCTATCTTGTTGAATACAGTTATCACAGGTTTTCCCGAGTTCTCATCTATCTTGAGCTGCTTTAATGTGCTGTACACCGTCTCTATGTTCTTATCCCAGTTTTCATCCGATGCGTCCACAACATGAAGGATGACATCACAGTATTTTGCCTCCTCCAGAGTGGAGCCAAAGGCCTCGACCAGATGATGCGGCAGCTTCCTTATAAAACCGACCGTATCAGTGAGCAGTATGTTCTGTCCACCCGGCAGCTTGTATCCTCTTGTCGTAGGATCAAGGGTCGCAAATAATTTGTCTTCCTGTAAGACCCCTGCCCCCGTGAGTGCATTCAACAGGGTCGACTTGCCCGCATTTGTATATCCGACTATGCCCACAACCGGCACAGCACTTCTCTGTCTCTGCTTTCTCTGCTGGCTTCTCTGGGATTCAACGTTCCTGAGCTCCGCCTTCAGTCTGGAGATCCTGTCCCTTATGACTCGTCTGTCTATCTCCAGCTTCTTCTCTCCGGGTCCTCTCGTTCCGATTCCGCCGCCCAGTCTCGACAGCGAATCCCTCATTCCAACAAGTCTCGTTGCCCTGAACTTGAGCTGTGCAAGCTCCACCTGCAGCTTGCCCTCGTAGCTTCCCGCATGTGCGGCAAATATATCGAGAATGACCATTGTCCTGTCCATAACCTTTATGTCCAGTGCGTCCTGAAGGTTCATCAACTGTGCCGGTGACAGCTCATCATCACAGCACACTCCTGTGGCGCCCAGTTCATATATCATCTCCCTGAGCTCCTCAACCTTTCCTCTTCCCAGATACAAGTCATTTGCAATGCGGTCTCTGTTCTGCACCAGCCGTCCCACGACCTCGGCTCCGGCTGTGTCTATGAGCTCCGTGAGCTCGTCCAGGGATGCCTGGATCTCCAAGGAGACCTCTTTCTGTGTATATCCACCTGTATCGGCGGCAAATATGATTATCTTTTCCTTTATCTTCTCTGCTTCGAGATCATAAATCGTACTTTTCCTGTCTGCCATGATCCACCTCTACTTTTCAACGGTGACTGTGACTGTGTGGTAGGATGATCTGTTGCCGCTGCTGTCCTGCGCACAGCACACAACTGTATAGCTGCCCGCCTTGGACTCCATCTTGTTAACAGCCACGCATATAACGTCCTGTCCAAGACTTGTGAGTGCCTGTCCATCCAGAGTCTTGCCATTGCCATCTGTGGCCACTCCTGTCCTTATCAGTGTATCACCATCCTGTGCGTTCACATAAGATGCAACAAGATCTGCAAGCTCATCAGCCTGTCCATTGTAACTCTCCAGCTTTATCTCCACAGGAACCCTTGTTATAACAGGAGCTTCATCATCCTCCACTGTTATCTCGATACTCTTCCATATCTCACTGCCCTGATCTGTAAAGCTGTACTTTACTGTATATTTTCCCGGCTTCATATTGTCCACGGTTCCCTCAACCTTCAACTGATCCGTTACATCCTCACGCTGTGAATTGAAGGCCCATATTCCCGCCATTGTGTCATAGTTTTCGCCCTGATTTATGCTGTGGCTCTCCGCACCGTATATCACGGCTGTTCCTGTGGTCGGATTCTCCTCAACCATGTCTGTCGGGTCCCATCCGGTCTCATCAGTGTTATCCAGTCTGGTCACCGGCACAGGTCTTCCAAGCGGGCCATAATAGTCACTGTCAAATATATCCACATATGTTCCAGACTCACAGTTCTCATATATCCATTTGGTATCTGCAACACACAGTCTGACGCATCCCAGTGATGCCCCGGTTCCAAGCTTGTTGAATTCCCATGTCTCAAGCGAATCTTTTGTGGTGTCCAGATAAGGCACGGAATGGAACAGGGTGTCGCCATCTATCTGTGACACATACTGGCCATAACAGTTGTCAAACAGTGCAAGCCAGTCCCACTTGAGCTGTATGTTGAACAGTCCGACAGGAGTCTCTCCCACCGGTGATACCGAACAACGCATTGCCTTTACCGGAACAGTGTAATATCCAGCAGCGTCCAGCTTGTATATAGTAACTATATTTTCCTGTCTGTTTATCTTGATGGCGTATGGACAGCCATTGTCCGCCAGATCCTCGCCATTATAATTCTCTTCCTGCTCAGTCTCCGGAACCGCTATGTCCGTACATTCCACAGTTCCCTGAACCTTGAGTTCCGCAGCCTTTTCTGTTGTTGCTGCTGAGGTATCATCATTTGTATTATCACTGTCTGCCGATGTTCCTGTGGCAACTGAGTCCTTTTCATTATGATTATCCAGTTTGCTCTTAAGTCTGTAGTTTTTCACAGCAAGGCCTATGACCAGTCCCAGCAGAATGACGCCCACTGCGTATAACGCCATTCTCTCGAGCTCCGCATGTCTCTTCCTGTTACGCTTATTTTTTTGTTTGTTATTCTTTTCCATATTTTCCATTTCTTTCTATAATATATGTCAAATGTTAGTATGCACAATCAAGCCATTTTTAATCGTTACACTTTAACATAACATTTTATATAACAAAATAAAACATTTTTCTTTAAAATTAAGCAAAAACCACATTGACTTTATCGCGAACTGTTGTACAATCGAATATCAGGCGCAAAAAATTAAGGAGGTTTATTATATATGAAAGATCTGACAGTCGGAAAGCCAATGAAGGTCATATGG
>CAVCCL010000057.1:0-3736 GCA_963600665.1 Bifidobacterium catenulatum
CGGCATAGATGAGCAGGAGGATATGCTGCTGTCAGCGGGTGCACTTCTCCAGTATCTACATGAGACACAGAAGAACTCACTGGATCATATCAACAGGATAGATATATATTCCATAGAGGACTTCATGATCATAGACAGCTCATCCAGAAGAAATCTGGAGCTGACAGAGACGCTCAGGGATAAGCAGAAGAGAGGCTCGCTGCTCTGGGTGCTTGACAAGACCAAAACGGCCATGGGCGCGAGAATGCTCAGAAATATGATAGAGCAGCCCCTTATCCATAAAGATGATATAGAAGCCAGACTTGACGCGATAACAGAGCTCAACGACTCTGTCATAACCAGAGACGAACTCCGTGAGTACATGAATACCATATACGATCTCGAGAGACTTATGACGAGGATATCGTTAAGAACAGCGAATCCGAGAGATCTTCTGGCATTTAAGACGTCCATACAGCTTCTTCCATTTATAATACAGCTTCTCGGTGAATTCCATTCGGATGAGCTCACCGAGATCAGGGATGGAATAGATGATCTGCAGGATCTCTATGACCTTCTTGACCGTGCCATAGTTGATGAGCCGCCTATACTTATCAGAGAGGGCGGAATATTCAAAGATGGCTATCTTGAGGACATAGACACTCTGAAGAATGCCACAACCGATGGCAAGAACTGGATCGCAGAGCTTGAGGCCAGAGAGAAGGAAAAGACCGGAATCAAGAATCTCAAGATAAAGTTTAATAAGGTGTTCGGATATTATTTTGATGTCACCAATTCATATAAGAGCCTTGTGCCTGATTATTTCATCAGAAAGCAGACACTTGCCAATTCTGAGAGATACACAACCGAGGAGCTTGACAGACTGGCTGGAGTTATACTCGGATCATCTGACAAGCTTGTAGCCCTGGAGTACAACACATATGTTGAGCTCAGGGACACCCTTGCTGCAGAGCTCACAAGGGTACAGAGAACTGCACACAGCATAGCCATGCTCGACGCTCTGTGTTCGCTCTCATATGTGGCTGTTGCAAATGGCTATGTGAGACCAGAGATCAATACAGATGGAGTTATCGACATAAAGGACGGACGTCATCCGGTCGTTGAGAAGATGCTGAACAACGATATGTTCATCACAAACGACACATATCTGAACAACCATGAGAGCAGGATATCTATCATCACCGGTCCTAACATGGCCGGTAAATCCACATACATGAGGCAGACTGCGCTCATAGTTCTCATGGCTCAGGTTGGAAGCTTTGTCCCTGCGGCATCTGCCAATATAGGCATCTGCGACAGGATATTTACAAGAGTGGGAGCCTCCGATGACCTTGCATCTGGACAGTCCACATTTATGGTGGAGATGAGCGAGGTCGCAAATATACTCAGAAATGCCACGAAGAACAGCCTTCTCATTCTTGATGAGATAGGTCGAGGAACAAGCACATATGATGGTCTTGCGATCGCCTGGGCTGTCGTTGAGTATATAAGCAACAGTGAGCTGCTCGGCGCAAAGACACTGTTCGCCACACACTACCATGAGCTCACGGAGCTTGAGGGTAAGCTGTCGGCAGTCAACAACTACTGTATAGCGGTCAAGGAAGACGGAGACGACATAGTGTTCCTCAGAAAGATCGTCAAGGGTGGTGCCGACAGAAGCTACGGTATACAGGTTGCAAAGCTTGCCGGGGTGCCGGATGTTGTCATAGCGAGAGCAAATGAGATATCCAATCAGCTTATAGACAAGGACATAACCACCAAGCTGAAGGAGATAAAGGTTACAAATGATTTTAAGCCGAAGAAGGATGACACCCAGATGTCGATGTTCGGCTCACTTGCCGAATCACAGGTGATCGAGGACATAAAGTGTGTTGATCTGTCCAACATGACACCTATGAAGGCTTTGCTTTATTTAAATGAATTGCAGGAGCGACTTAAATAATAAGGAGCGATAAGTAATGATAAAAGTATTAGACCAGAATACGATAAACAAGATAGCTGCCGGTGAGGTTATAGAGAAGCCGAGCTCGGTCATCAAGGAGCTTGTGGAAAACTCTATAGACTCAGGCGCCACAGCGGTTACCGTCGAGGTAAAGGGCGGGGGACTTTCATTTCTCAGAGTCACCGACAACGGAGCAGGCATAAAGAAGGATGAGGTCAAGCTTGCATTCCTCAGACATGCCACAAGTAAGCTTGTGACAGTCGAGGATCTCCTGAGTATCTCTTCGCTTGGTTTCCGTGGTGAGGCACTTGCGAGTATAGCGGCGGTTGCACAGGTTGAGATGATCACCAAGACCGCTGATGATGTGACCGGCCTCAGATACCAGATACATGGCGGTAAGGAGATATCCAGCGAGGAGATAGGTGCTCCGGGTGGAACAACCATAATTGTCAGAAATCTTTTCTACAATACACCGGCGAGAAAGAAGTTCATGAAGACTGATGCCACGGAGACAAGCTATATCTACGACTTGATGTGCCGTATATGCATGTCACACCCGGAGATCTCATTTAAGTTCATTGCAAATGGAACAGACAAGCTGTTCACATCAGGCAATGGCAAACTCAGAGACATAATCTACCATATCTATGGAAGAGACATCACCTCAAATCTTCTTGAGATAAATGCGGAAAATGACTATATGAAGATCTCCGGATATATAGCAAGACCTTGTATATCAAGGGGAAACAGGTCGTTTGAGGGCTACTATGTAAACCACAGATATATAAAGAGTGCGGTGCTCACCAAGGCGATCGAGGATGCTTTCAGGACATTTGTCATGATACACAAGTTTCCATTCACCGAGATCAATTTCCAGGTGAGACCTGATCTCCTCGATGTAAATGTACATCCGACCAAGATGGAGCTGAAATTTGCCAACAGTCAGGATATATACAGCTTCACCTACAATGCCATAAGGGAGACCCTGTTATTCAAGGAGCTCATTCCTGATGTGGCGCCGGGCAAAGATCCAAAGCCGGAGACCTTCAAGCAGAGGGATGTTGGCAAGGCACCGGAGGCGTTCGAGAATAAGAGGCGTGAGGCGATAGTCAGGGCAGAGGAGCGGACTGTACCGCAGAGTCAGCCTGAGCAGCTTCGTCCGGCAGAACCGCAGGTAAAACCTGAACAGCTTCGCCTGGCAGAACCGCAGGTAAAGCCTGAACAGCTTCGCTCGGCGGAGACTCAGACATTACCACAGCAGCTTAGCCCGGTGGAACCGCAGCCATCATCACAGCCGGTACGCCCGGTTATAGAGATCATAGATGAGACTAGTGGCTCAAAAAATAAAGAATCAGACGTCATAGAAAATAACAAGACGGAGAAGCCGGCAGGTGGATATACATATGCGGATAGGAATAAGGATCTTGAGAGATCTGTAGTACAAAACAGGAATGTGGTAAACGAGAGTCCGGCATATACATATAATAAAGGCAGAGATATAGCTGATAATGCTTCAGATGTAGTTGAGAAAACTTTAGTCAATACTTCAGCACCGTCGGCACCAGATTCAAATGCATCTGCAGCTTCAGCTCCAGTATACGATGAGGAAGCCGGGAAAAAATATGTACAGCAGGATATGTTCCAGGAGAAGTTCCTGACAAAGGAGGCCCGTGCCAAGCACAGACTCATAGGACAGCTTTTCAAGACATACTGGCTCATAGAGTATGATGGCAAGTTCTTCATAATGGATCAGCATGCTGCCCATGAGAAGGTCAAGTACGAGGAGCTCATGGA
>CAVCCL010000058.1:0-3943 GCA_963600665.1 Bifidobacterium catenulatum
TCTGAATTCTCATTATATCCAACATTGCTTGTTCCAACCCTGATTCCATCAAATACCAGCGTCTCGTACATATCTTCTCCCTCGCCTGCTCTGGCATAGATCATATAACATCCGTCAATATCAATGTCTTCATCTGTTATCTTAAGTGTGCCCGCATCAAGATCAACTTCGCACGGAATCTCTGTAACTGTCCCAAGTCTTTCTGTTGTTACTAACACTCCAACCAATGAATCATTTTCAGCAGTTTCAACTTTTGTTTTATCCGCAAGTGAGCAGCCTGAGAGCATACTTATTCCAAGCATTCCTACCATACAGGCAGCAGCCAGTTTTGTTTTAGCCACCGCACAATTCTTACCTGTTTTTATCTTCAATCTATTCATTCTACCTGTTCTATTCGTCATGATCACCCACCCCTTTTTAGTCTTCTTCTATAAGTTCACCATCAAATGTCAATATGTCTCCAACATCACAGTGCAGGTAATAACATATCTTATTAATCGTGGTAAACCGCACACCCTTTGCTTTTCCGCTTCTGAGTACCGACAGATTCGCCTCTGTAATCCCCACAAGCTTGCATAGCTCCTTCGACGTCATATTATTTTCCTTTAAAACCCTGTCCAGCGTTACTTTGATCGCCATACCTACACGTCACCTCAAATTCTATATATACGAATCATTCTCTTCTTTTATCTCTTTTGTCTTTGCAAGATTTCTGACACCCATATACACAACGACAAGTATTATCAGCTCATATAACGGAAGTGATATCTTGAAATCCGCATTTGAAAGAGTTGTCATGATAAAAAGCTGAAGCACATTCTTCGAAAGTTCAAGAATCACCATAGCTGATATCACGCTCTTGCTCGTCTTTGAAAGTCTCTCTGCCATGTGGATCGTTTCATCCGAATACTCATTTTCTATTATACTATTGCAAAGCTTATATCCTCTGATGAGAACCCATATGACAAGGGCCGCATTTACAAGCTGGAAAACAAAAAGAATAATTGCCCATCCGGCATCACTCGACATAGCACCCGCATTTGCCCGGTATGTTCTGACAAGCTCCGGCAGTTCCACACATACTATCACAAATGCTGTGAATACCACTATCGCACATATTATCTTCTTGATGATCTCTACTATCTGAGTGCTATCCGCCCTGTCTATACTCTCCACGATCCTGAGCACAGCGTAACATGCCAGCACCGACCATATCACTGAGCTTATTGCCAGATCCAGCATATCTGAAGTTACCAGAGCATTTCCATCGATGACATACCCTGGATTTATCATCATATATATTCCTATGAAAAGCGCCGCTGAAAGTCCCAGCAACAGGTAGTCAGCATCAATTTTTTTCTTTCTTATACAGAGTATGATGAATCCGGCCAGCGGCACACATCCTATCAGGCAGAACATACATATTGCAAAAACGTTCTGACCTCCTCCTGCAAGTGACATGTTCCTGAGCCACTTTGCTATGTATGCAAATACATTTAAAATACCATTAACCATAGCAGCCTCCAATTCTTAGTGCAAATTATTGTTTTACGATAATTATCTTACTTGTATGATACCATAGAATTATCGTTTGTCAATAATTATTATTGTTTTACGATAATTACTGCTTTGTAATGATACAAAATGTACCTGAGTATATTTGACTTATAGTCTAAGGAATATTTATAATAATTTATATCACATTTTATTTATTGAACAGGAGTATTTTAATGAGTGTAAATAGGGATTCAAAATACCATTCTTTATCAAAAGAAGTTTATGACCAGATCACTGATGACCGTGAACACGGCAAAATAAACCAGTATGCTTGCAAGGACTCTGATATTATACGGCGTATGCCAGACCATGATAAACCACATCTGTGGCGGCCTGCATTTGTCATGGACGTAGAGAAGATACTTCACAACAATTACTATAACCGCTATTCAGATAAGACCCAGGTTATTTCATGCCACAAAAATGATGACATATCAAGGCGTGCCCTTCATGTACAGCTTGTATCCAGGATTGCAAGAACTATTGGAATGACTCTCGGACTCAATCTTGATCTCATAGAAGCGATCTCTCTTGGTCACGACATCGGACATACACCGTTTGGTCATGCAGGGGAACGTTACCTGAGTGAGATCTATAACGAGCACACAGGCAGGATTTTTAATCACAACATCCACAGTGCAATAGTTCTTGACAAAATCATATTCCGCAATATCAGTCTTCAGGTGCTTGATGGTGTGATCTGCCACAACGGAGAGATGGAGCAACAGCACTACTCGCCAAAGACATTTGCACAGAATGATCCATGGAGCGAATTTGACTCCTCTATGGAGAGCTGCTACACAGATCCGTCAGCAAACAAAAAACTGATTCCCGGAACACTTGAGGGATGTATCATGAGGATAAGTGATATCATTGCTTATCTTGGAAAAGACAGACAGGATGCAATAAAGATCGGGCTGATTTCCGATGATTCCTCATTCACCGCCGGAAGTCTTGGCTCTACAAATGCACAGATCATACACAACATGACCGTGAGCATCATAGAAAACAGTTACGGAAAGCCTTACATAAGCATGGATCCCGATGCCTACGAGACATTTTCAAAAGCAAAGACAGAAAACTATCAGAACATATATAACAACGATAAACTCAATGCCATGTATAATGACAATATTAAACCTATGTTCAAAATGCTATATGAAGAGCTGCTTAAACAGGCTAATGCACTGGACAAAGATTCTATATTGTACAGACATCATATCGATTATATTCGAAATGCCAATAAATATGTGAACTATTTTAAAATAGATGATTTCATGGACAACTATCTCAGTCAGGATCCAAATGAAATAGTTGTCGACTTCATTGCCAGCATGACCGATGATTATTTTATCGATCTGTATGAGCATCTATTTCCAAATAGTCCTTACAAGGTAAAATATGTTGGATATTTTGATATAGTTTAATTTCAATAAGCAATTTAAAACCGGCCAGTTCTGATCCTCAGACTCTGGCCGGTTATCTTTATCATCTTATATTGTTACACTGCTCAAATTCTCTGCACACTTTATGAATTCCGCTTCTACCTCTCTCCATGGTCTCTCTGCCTTATCCGGAACAGAAACCAGATTATCGACAGCCCTGTATTCCTCCCCTTTCATGAAGCTCCTGAGTTCAAAGTTCATCATCTCGTCATCTATCTGTTTCCACATTGCATTTTCTTCTTCACTCAGATTGGAAAGTCCAAATCGTTCAAGTATAACGTTCATGATCGAACTCTCAATCTCCAGATAGTTTGACAAATGCACTTTTACCGGTCTGATTATGTCTGATATGTACGCCTCACTGGCATCGTGCAGCAGACAGGCAAGCTGTAACCGCTCTGACCATCCCCTTGCCTTTGCCTCCTTCATACAGTTGATAGAGTGCTGTGCCACCGAGAAGAAGTATGACACATGGCCTCCACCTCGGCATGTAAGACTTAAGGCGTGCGCTATGTCCTGTATGGACACATCATCCGCAGTCATGCTCATCGGATCTATTTTCTTTCCTGTGTACGTGTTCATCTTCGCCATATTCCAGTCTCCTCTACTTATTCCTTCTGCCTCCATCTGAATCGACATACTCAACGTGATCTTTAAGTCTCTCGTCCCTGTCTCCATATATTGCATAATCACACACACTGCCATTGCCACAGGTTGTCCTTCTGACCAGCTTCGCTTTTATCATCTCCATCGCAACATAGTCTCCATTGCACAGAGCAGGAAGTATATCAAGCAAGTCGTGATCCTTTGCAAATTCGGCAACCGGACACGATGTAAATTCATACTTTATCGGCTCACCCTTATGGTATGGCGACACTTTCATGGTGTAGTCGTTCCATTTGCTGCACTTCTTCGCGGCGATCTTAAATGACATATGCATC
>CAVCCL010000059.1:0-4077 GCA_963600665.1 Bifidobacterium catenulatum
GCTCTGTATGTACATACACATACAGAGCAGTCATCAGATTCAGATATCATAGCAACCGTGTACAGCGGAGAGACATTCGATGTTGTATCACAGGATGAGAGCTGGATAGGCGTTAAGTTATATGATGGCTCGATCGGATATATTTCAACAGAATATGTAAGTGTGGATGCCTCAATTCAGTAGTAGTGTATATGAGTACCCCTCACCCAGGTACAACACAGTAAGACAGAAAAATCAAGCCGCATGTCATTTCAGGATGGCATGCGGCTTGCTTTTTCTGTTTCTGATTCTGCCATGCGAGGGATGATTACCTGGACAGCTTTTTGTAGTAGAAGCATGCGAGCTGCGTCCGGTCTCTGAGCTGCAGCTTGTCAAGGATGGAACTGATATAGTTCCTCACTGTACCCTCGCTCAGATACAGGGTAGATGAGATTTCTTTGTTATTCAGACCATCTGCCACAAGTCTTATAATATCCATTTCTTTGGAGCTGAGTTCGTATTTGATTCCGGCAAATGGCGATGGCTGGACATCTGATGAGGTAGTGTCCATATGTCCAATAAGATCAGGGAGTTTTCCAACTATCTCATCCCCGAATACAGTCTGTCCATTGTATACTGCTTTTACTGCCGGTGCGATGCTCTCAAAATTCTGCTTCAGTATATATCCCTTTGCCCCGATACTCAGTGCTTTGATTATATATTCGTCATCTGAAAATGTTGTCAGTAGAAGAATGCGGGCATCCGGGTGAGAGGTCATGATAGTCTCAGAAGCCTCAAGGCCATTTATGTTCTCCATGCGGATGTCCATGAGTAGAACATCCGGTTGATATTCTTCGTACAGTCTGATCGCATCAGCTCCACTGCCTCCTGTGGCGGATACCTGTATGTCGTCGCAGGCTTCGAGTATGGTCTGAAGTGACAGTGCCACCAGTTGGTCGTCATCTATTATAACTACATTCATTTGTCGGTTTCCTCCTATTTATAATCAGGATATTTAGCATATCTGTTTGGAATTCAGTCTGTAAAATCTCTTTTCATGATATTGATCAATATGGAAAATCCGTCGTCGGTTGATATCTTCATTGTGCCTCCAAGTTTGTTTACTCTTTCCTGGATACCATTTAAGCCCATCCCGCCAGAAGCACTTCCTTGTGCCGGGGATAGACCGGAGCGAATGTTCTGTCCATTGTCTGTTATATATAGTTGATAAAATGCCGGGTGTTCCCGCACGCGGATATCCATATGGTTGCCGTTGCTGTGCTTCAGCGTATTGTTAATGGCTTCCTTTACTATGTTGATGAATGAGTATTTGATCTCTCTTGGAAGCTTATCTGACATGTCGTAATCCATGTAGATGTCCATGTCATTGACGTTGTTGATCACATCATCCAGGGCAGTGCGCAGGTCTATGGATTCATCGTGGAGATCATGTACACTTTTTCTCATGCTGTCCATGGCGGTGTCCAGTGTGGACTGTAGCTGCGCCAGAGGCTTCTCAAGACGCTCATCTTTGTTGATCACTTTGATAGCGCCGGTCTGAAGTATGGATCTGGTGAGCATGTGACCTACATTGTCGTGGATTTCACGGGCAATCCTGTTTCGCTCTGACAGGGTGGCGGTGAGCACCATGTTGTCCTGATTTTCCAGCAACTGGCGTGTGTTCTGTGCAACCAGCATGTCGTGTTCTGCAGTGTTGTCCCTCATGGCAAGAAGCTCCGCCCTCAGCAGATTTATCCGGCAGCAGTACACGCTCATGGCAAATGAGAATGCGATGAGGCATATCTGCGGGAGAACTGACATCAGAGGATATCTGACGCACATGCATATGGATAACAGGACAAGTATGGCTGGTGACAGCCGCTGTCTGTATCTGTACATGTCGTAGTTGACTATGGACACGAACATATAGATTGGGTGCAGCCAGAATGCGGAGACAAGATATGCGCATACCAGTGTCTCACATATGTATGGATACATTCTGCTGTGGTTCTCGGCGCCCTTCGTGGTGGCTCTGTCCACTGCGGAGATCCCGGCAAGTGCCGGATAGACCGCACCGGCAATGAGCGACAGGAGCAGTGCGATGATGAGCCGGGTGTCCGTGGCAGTATTATGCGCATATATCATGACAAATGCTGAGACCAGCAGGAGTCCTTTGTTGATGAGGTGTTTCATAATTATTCTCCATAATGTAGAAAATGCTGTAGTATATATCGTGCTGTCTGAATAGCCGTGCCAGGCAGTGTGTGCAGCCTAGTGTAATAATTATTATAAATAAATATGAGGGAAAAAGAAACATGACAAATGTCACATTGTGAAGATGACGTTGTTCACTGTGAAAACAGATCAAGGGTGTATATAATGAGAGCATGTAATAAAGAATGTAGCATGCTGATGCGTGCAGACTATCATGTTATGAACGACACTCATAAAATAATGAGGGTCAAAAAACAGGATATCAAAACAGGAGGATATATATGAGTAATTCAGAAAATGCAATAGAGGTTACCAATCTGGTAAAGCGATATAAAGATCTACTGGCGCTGGATCATTTCAGTTTGACGGTGAAGGCGGGGGAGATACTTGGACTCCTTGGACCAAACGGCTCCGGTAAAACGACAACTATAAATTGTATACTGTCCCTGCTCACATTTGACAAGGGCGATATAAAGGTATTTGGCAAAGAGATGAAGCCCGACAGCTACGATATCAAGAGAGAGATCGGAGTTGTAATGCAGGATGTGGCGGTGTTCGATGAACTGACTGTATATGAGAATATTGATTACTTCTGCGGCCTCTATATAAAGGATAAGGAGAAGAGACGCAAATGTGTTGAGGAGACAATGGATTTCGTGGATATTGCGGATTACAGGAAATTCCTTCCAAAGAAGCTCTCGGGTGGACTTCTGCGAAGACTGAATATTGCCTGCGGAATAGCGCATAAGCCAAAACTTATATTCTTCGATGAACCGACAGTGGCGGTCGATCCGCAGAGCCGTAACAGAATACTTGAGGGGATCAAGCGCCTGAATGAGGAAGGCGCCACCATCGTATACACCTCTCATTATATGGAGGAGGTCGAGCAGCTCTGTGACAGGATAGTCATCATGGACAAAGGAAAGTCTGTAGCTGTAGGAACAAAGGAAGAACTCAAGAAGATGATCAAGAACACTGAGACCATCAAGGTTGAGGTGCTTGGGCTTACAGGCGAACAGATGTCGGAGCTTCGCAGACAGCCTCATATGTATGAAGACATGTACAGCGATGGAGTGCTCACAATGAGATACTCAGGCGGAAGACATAACCTGGTGAGACTTATGGAGTTTTTTAAGGAGCACGACATATCCTTTGGCAGGGTAGTTACGGAGCTCCCGACGCTCAACGATGTGTTTCTGGAGATCACAGGCAAAGAACTCAGAGACTGATCGAAATTCAGGTCAGAGATAAGAGATCGTTGAAATCGGGTCGTATATGGAAAATTGAGATCAATTAGGAATAAAGGAGAGAAATTATGTTTATACGGGACTTTTTATATATGATAAAGATCATGGTCCGCGGCAAGGTTACGATCTTCTGGACACTGGTATTCCCACTGCTTCTTGCAACATTCATGTACATGGCATTTGGCAACATATATGAACAGGATGAGATGTTCAGGAATATCAAGGTGGCAGTGGTAACTGAGGACGAATCGGCAAATGGACTTAATTATATGCTGGATGCGCTGTCGGATGGGGATGATGCACTGCTGTCGGTTACGAGAATGGGCGAAAGAGATGCGGAGAAAGCTCTGGCTGAAGAAGAGGTCGAGGGAATCATATATACGGATGATGTGAGACTCACTGTTGCGGAGAGCTCTGTCAATGCGAGCATACTTGAGACTGTGCTTTCTGAGTATAAGCAGTATGAGCATGCACTTATGGATATATATAAGGATGGTGTCGGACTGGATGGAGATATGGCTGCTGACGGCACGGGACTCCAACAGTATATGGCTGGGATTTCTGATATGAATAATATGTCGGAGATTGTGACAAAACTATCAGATCAGAAGACGTATTATACGGAAAAGGCCAGCAC
>CAVCCL010000059.1:4087-6911 GCA_963600665.1 Bifidobacterium catenulatum
GGCCAGCACTGAGGGCAGTCAGAACATTTACAACAATTACTTCTATGCTATTTTTGCCATGAGCTGTCTGTTCGCGTCACTTTCATCTATAGGGATGATGAGCAATCTTCAGGCAAATGTGAGCGCCACGGGCAAGAGAAAAAATGTGTCTCCACAGCAAAAGATGACATTTGTTCTGGCAGAATTTGCCGCACTGCTTCTGATACATTTCGCAGTTGAGGTCGTAAGCTTTATATATATGTCGTGCATCGGCGTGGACTTTGGTGACAAGGTATGGGAGATCCTGCTCACACTGTTCGTGGGATGCTTCATCGGTCTGGCACTTGGAGTCATAGCCGGAGCGATACCAAAACTAAAAGAGGGAACCAAGATAGGTATTGTGATCGGAATATCCATGGTGATGTCCATTATGTCGGATCTGTGTATCAACGGGCTGAAGTATGAGATACAGCAGCACGCACCTATCATCAATAAACTCAATCCGGCGGCTTTGATATCGGATTCGTTCTATGCGCTGAATGTGTACAGTGACCATAAGGTATTCACTGGGAATATTCTTATAATGACCGTGGAAGCGGTAGTGCTCATAACAGTTGGGATTCTCATGGTAAGGAGGAACAGATATGCAAGTGTTTAGATCTTTTTTCAAAGTCTTGAGAAAATATATAGGGCAGATGATCATGTATGTGGGAATCCTGTGCGGAGTCATGATAGTGTTCATCAATCTGGGAAATATGGATCCCCAGAACCTTTATAAGGATAAAACGATAAAATTTGCAGTGAGTGACAAGGATGGCAGTGAGATGAGCAGGCAGTTGGTAGATTACCTGAACGACACGCAGCAGCTTGTAGAAGGTATTGAACTTAATAAACGAGGTATTCAGGATGCACTCTACAATAGAGCTGTGGATTGCGTGGTAAGGATACCAGATGGCTTCGGCGATGCCTGGGAAAATGACACTGCAGATGGTATGCTTGAGATAACGACCATTCCCGGAAGCCAGGCGTCCATGCTGTTTGAGACAAGGCTCGATAGCTATATGAATATGGTGTCTCTATACAAGAGAGCCGGAGATGATGTGAACAGTGCTGATAAGAGAGCGAGGGAGGCACTTGAGCAGAGGGCAGAAGTCGATATGGCAGACGGCAAGACCTCAGGACATTCCATGTTATATAATTTCTACAATTATCTCGGCTGGGTTATGATCTGCGTAATGATAGTTGGTGTAGCACCTGTTCTTCAGGTGTACAACAGGAAGAAACTCAGAGCGAGAATAGAGTGTTCATCATACAAATTTTTCAGGCTCAACAGGGAACTTGTGCTTGGGATGATGTTTACTGGATGCGTGCTGTCTGTAGTATTTATAGCACTCTCCAGAATACTTATAAAATATGATATAACATCGGCAAGGGGCGGAATGTTCATACTCAATATGCTGGTGTACGCATGTGTGGCACTGTCGCTGGCATTTCTAGTTAGCAAGCTTACCCAGAGTGAGCAGATCCTTTCCATGTGTGCAAATGTCATATCACTTGGAATGGCATTCCTCTGCGGAATATTTGTGCCTAGAGAATTCTTAAGTGACACTGTGATGGCAATCGCTCATTTCCTTCCGGCATACTGGTACGCAAATGCAACGGACGCCATCGACAATTTTACATCGGGTAATTCGGTGTCCGGTATATTTGTGAGCATGGGGGTACAGATGCTCTTTGCTGTTCTGTTCATACTTGCAGGGGTGATAGTTGACAGATACAAGACAGCCGGCAGGGCGATGGCTTAGAAAATACATATTTTTTATTTGACGCGCGTCAAATAGAATACTATCAAGAGTGTGAAAAGGAGTAAAAAGAATATTACACTGGAAGTTATAATGTAGGGTCTGTTATAATGTTTTTTGGAGGGAGTATAGGAGGAACGAGAAAGTGCTTAAAAAGAAAGTGCTGAAACAGAACAACTTACTCAGACTGCAGAAGAGACTTGCAGTGATGATGCTGGCCCTTACACTTGGACTCGGTACAGGGTGTGGCAAAGCAGATGACGGAGCGGATGGTACTGCATCGTCGGAAGCGGAGGTTTCAACGGATGCTCAGACAGATGCCGGAGCCGAAGAAGAAAATGGACAGGAGTCTAAAAAGGATAATGACGAGCCTTATGTAGAGGGAACATATTCCAGTGATGCATACGATGTGGCCGAATTTACGGCAGAGCCTCGTAAGAAGACCGACGAAGAGGGTAATCGCGGTGTGTATTACGAGATATTTGTCAGATCATTTGCTGATTCAGACGGCGATGGTATAGGCGATCTGAATGGCGTCACGGAGAAACTTGACTATCTGCAGGAACTTGGAATCGATGGGATATGGCTCATGCCGATCACTGCATCCGATACTTATCACGGATATTCAGTGACGGATTACATGACGGTGAATCCCGATTATGGAACAGAGGATGATCTTAAGAGATTGCTTGATGAGGCACACAGCAGAGGCATGAAAGTCATCATGGATCTGGTCATCAACCACACCAGTATCAATCATCCGTGGTTTCAGGCTGCAAAGTCAGATGAGAACAGCGAGTACAGAGATTATTACAGGTGGGTGTACAAGACTGACAAGAAAGACTGCAACCATCTCCTCGACAAATCAAGCTGGGGAGATATGGTATGGCACCAGGAAGGAGACTTCTATTATTATGGTGTGTTCGGCGCGGATATGCCGGATCTGAATTACAACAATCCAGATGTGAGACAGGCTGCGAAGGATGCCGCCGGTCACTGGCTGGAGCTTGGTCTTGATGGCTTCCGAATGGACGCCGCAGTTC